>JAIQGK010000010.1 GCA_020072645.1 Terriglobia bacterium | reverse complement strand
CCTACGAACCCTGAAGGCACGCACGGCTGAAGCACTGGACCCGGCCATCACTGAGGCTATTGCCGCTATCACTTCACAGGATGCCATGGGCTGGATACAGCATTGTGGATATCAGCACACTAAATGCTAAAAAGGCATAAGGTTTTTCCGGTATGAATTCTACCGACCCATTTCTCCACGCCGCGATTGAAGAAGCCCGGCAGGGGCTCACAGAAGGTGGTATCCCCATCGGATCCATAATCGTGCACCACGATAAGATCATTGGGCGCGGACACAACCGTCGCGTGCAGAAAGGCAGCAGCATCCTGCACGG
Organism: Terriglobia bacterium; assembly: GCA_020072645.1. NCBI lineage: Bacteria > Pseudomonadati > Acidobacteriota > Terriglobia > Terriglobia bacterium. The sequence goes on along the minus strand of JAIQGK010000010.1, from coordinate 209,254 downwards.
AGAAATGGACGCCTTAGAAAACGCCGGACGCCGGTCCGCCGCCGTCTACCGCGAATGCGTTCTCTATACCACGCTCTCGCCTTGCCCTATGTGCTCCGGCGCAATTCTGCTATACGGGATTCGCCGCGTCATCATCGGCGAGAACAAGACGTTCATGGGTGAAGAAGAGTTGCTGCGCTCACGCGGCGTTGCGCTTGAAGTGCTGCAGAGCGATGAATGCATCCGCATGATGGAAGAGTTTATTCGCAAAAATCCAAAGCTGTGGAATGAAGATATTGGGATCTAAGGATCTCCGCGAATGAGCCCCAGATCGTGCTTTTACCTGGGCTTCTTCCGAATGGACAAAACCCAGCACGAGTGACAGAATTGCACATAATGGACCATGAAAGTGGACTGCAGAATACCAGCACCGCCTTGGCCGGGAGTCAACCCGCACACGAGGCTGTGATTGTGAATCTTGAGGTCTGCCGAAAGGTCGCCGGACTGCTAAAGTCCCAGACTATCCCTCTGGATCGGGAAGACAGTTCTTTGCCCTGGATGTCACGATGGGAAGTGGGTAACTTCTACCTCTTACTGGTCGCTATTTGCCACCAAACATCGCCCCGTGACAGAAAGCCACTTGAAGGAGACGTCGGCGGCCGGCATCTCCGCGGCTGGGATTACCTATCCGCAAAGCTCGAAACGGCGGTGTGTCTTGACAGAAAATTACTTTGGCCGGCTGTTTGGGCACGAGTCACTGCTGAACAACTGCGGAGAATCTTTTGTGATCAATCTCTTGGTGAGCTGCTAAGCGACCCGGAGGGCCGTGCTCGACTCGTACGCGACATAGGCGAGAAAATGCTGCACCATTCATGGGATTCAGTTGATCGCCTATATGACGTTTCACAGGGTCGCATAACTGGGGGAAATGCGAACCTGCTTGACCTTCTAGCTCAATTTCGCGCCTACGACGATCCTGTGCGGAAGAAGAGCTTCTTCTTCCTTGCGTTGATGCACAATACAGGCCTGTGGCAATATACCGATCCCGAACAACTCGGGGCTCCTGTGGATTACCACGAAGTTCGCGGACACTTGCGGCTTGGCACCGTTGAGATATGTGATTCAAGTCTGCATTCCAAGCTTATCTCCGGTCGAGATGTCACTGCTGAGGAAGATATAACCATCCGATATGCCGTCTTAAGGGCCCTGATGTTTATCTCAGAATGCAGTGGATTGCGCAATCCGAGTCAGCTACATTACCTGTTCTGGAATATATTCCGTTCGTGCTGCAGCCGGGAAAACACGCACTGCAATTCCTGTCCGCCGGACTGCCCTCTCCCGGATCGCTACGTTCCGCTCGCCTTGTTCCCTGACGGTCAGAGACGGTGCCCTTTCTCCGGCGTGTGCCAAAGCGTGGGACGAGAACCGAAGCTGTTGGAGCATGTCTTTGAAACCGATTACTACTAATCAATACCCTCGAATCACGATCTAAGCGAGGTGACACAATGAGCAACCAAGATTCAGATCCGAAACTCCGTCATGAGTTCGTCGGCATGATGTTTGCGGTCACAATTGCCGAGGTCGGTTTGCAAATCGCCGCGCTCGTCCAAGCCGGTCATTTTGTCTCCTGGATCCACTTCCTCCCCGAATATGCTCACCTTCTTCTCGCGACGGTGGTCATAGCGACAAGTTGGGTGGGTTGGACACTCAGTCGTGCACCGGGGGCGCGCCACGATGTTAAACGAATCTTTCAATGGGAGTTCCTGGTTCTCCTTCTCGATGTCGCTTTGGTCATACTTTATTTCATCCTGGTAAGGTCAGTTGATTTTGAGAAAGATCAGGGCGCCCCGCGTACTGCGAGCGCTTCGAAGGTGGGCCTTATCCTATGTTGGATCTTCATCCTATATATCTTGTGGGACATCCTTACCAAGGGCATCATTTACTTGCGGGACCAAGAAAAAAAAGCGGGTACGAAATGGTGTGGATACTACGACAAAGACTGGAGAATGAAATATGGCTCACGAATGGTTCCCGCGCTGGTGTGTCTGGTTTTAGCGGGCGTGATGACAAGTCTATTTGGAACTGTAGACCGGCCCTATCTTCTAACCGCAGACCTCGCATTCGTTGCACTCGCGCTACTCTTTCGCGCATTAAAGGATGTTATGTCCGCTCTCTACCCCTCCGATCCGCTACCTGAAGCCGACGACGAAAAGGCCAAGGCAGTTGCTGAACGCGAGACGCACAAAAAATCGGCGCTATTGCGGTTGACTGGATGCGCCCTTTTATTGGTGCTGGGAGTTTTGTGGACCAAATGTTCAGTGCCGCTGCCCGCAGGAATAGTCAAAGAAATTAGGACGGAACCCCCAAACCAGAGCCACTCCGAGAATTCTGCTCCCACTGGACAGACGGAACGCCCTGGAGTGGATCAAAAGCGCTAGCTAGCTCAGTTGGGTGCCCGCTAATACTTCCAGCTCCCATCCGCTCCCTTGGGAGCATTCAGAGTGATGTGGTTGGCGATTACCCGCAGAAGCTCCGCCTGGTTCAAGGGCGTCCAGCCGTGGCCCTTCATCGGCCGGCCATATTCAAATGATCCGCCATAGGGAGGGTTGTTGGTGCGCTTGAGGAAATCCTCCAGCCGGTAAACCGCCAGATTCAGATAGAAATTGTCCATGTCGCCGCAGTAGAGGTGGAGCTTGCCGGCAAGTTTGGGGCCGATCGTCTGCCAGTTATTCTGCAAGTAATCTTTTAGATCATAGCCGTGCTCGCGCATATAGCTAGCGACGGTCTGATCGATCTTGCCGGTGGTCTTATCCCAGAGCGGCTTGGGATATCCATCAACTCCTACGGGGCCGTAGACCGCTTCCCAGGCTTCAAACTGTTCTCCAGATCGCCCGTGCGAACCGAGCACCTCTTCCAATTGGCTCATCTGCCGTATGGTTACATCTGTTTGGCCTTCGGCAGTGCGGGACATCGGCCGCTCAGGAATCGGTGGATCATAATTCGGGGCCAAGAACGCATTCACGTCGGCATAGATATCTACAATTCCATAACGGGTGAAATCAACGGGATCAGGAAAGAACGTCCATGTGCCGCCAAAGAAATCAGGATGATAGACCTGAAGCGCCAGCGACTCCCATCCGCCGGTGGATCCTCCGGAAAGCACGCGCGCATACGGCTGGCGGATGATGCGGAAGTGTTCCTCAATATAAGGAATCAACTCGTTCATGATGGCGTCGCCGTAAGGGCCGTTATTGGCCGAGTTCACGGCGTAGGAATCGTCAAAATAAACGGTCGGATGCTGGAATGTAACGGCGATCATGCGCGGAAAGCCGTTTGACGTCCAGCGCTTATAGAGTTCCGGCCCGGAGATGCGGCCTTCCCGCACCGGCAGGTCCGCCGGTGACTGCTCCGTGGAAAATCCGAGCGGCGCGCGCAAACTGAAATGTCCCTGCTCATAAAGCACCGGGTAATGCGCGTTGGGATGGGCCTCATAACCTTCCGGCAGGAGCACCGTGGCACCCAGATAAATGGGCTGTCCCCAGAATTGCGTCAGCAGCTTGCTCTGTATCTTGATGTGCTTTACGTACTGCGTATCGCCTGGCGGCAGCGTGGTGGGGATTTTGTGATCAAGGCTCAGCCTGATCTCATATCCAGTAAGTGGATCCAAATGGAAATGGCCGGCGTCAGTAAAGAGATTTCCCGGCGATTTATTGAACTGCTGTCCTTCCCACTGGTCCATGTGCGCCCAGATGGTATGGCCGTCTGACCGCTGGAAGCGCGTATAAACATTGAGCAGCGCCTGCACGTAATAGTCCCCGGCGGGAAGCTCGCGCACCGATTTCAGAGGATAACCCAGCGTTAGAGCGTCAAGCTGGGCCGCCTGCCCCGGTTGCAGGTTCTGCACGTCAATGGCGATCATCTCCGTCCGCGACCGCCATGAGCCTATCTGGAGCCGCGGCTCCGGGTCATTGGCCCGGGCAATAATCACAAACATCCTTCCCGTTATGGGCTGCTGGTTGGCCGGGAGCGTGATTTTGAACGTGATGTTGGAAGCGGCGGCGGTGGCTGATAGAGCTAAGCTAAGAAAAAGACAGGCTATGGGGAACTTGGTCCGGCGTCGATCAAGATTCATGGCTTCTCCGTGGGAACTAAAAGGAAGTATACGGCGGGAAAGAATCGTTGCCATCGATTTGCGGGTAAGATTCTCGATTCCTAGCGCTCGTCCGCCCGCGGGCAAGACTGCTCCGCCGAACTGGGGCTTGGCCTATTTTCACAAAACGCCAGAACGCATCCGACTATATAATGTCCCGACGGCGAGGTGCCTTATTCGCAAGGTATTCCATTTCGAATCTCCAAGGGCACGGTATAAAGCCGATGCCGCGATCGTCTGGTGTTTTGACCATCGTTTTGACGTGGTGCTCCACAAATTAACCAAGCGCATTGGCGTGGAATTTTTTGATCCAATCCTGGTTGCCGGGGGCGCAAAGTGCCTGGCTGGCAACGATCTGGAACGAGATCGCCAGTTCGTCCTGGAACAGGTCCGAAAATCTATCCAGTTGCACGGAACGCATACGGTTTTGCTCATGTTACACTCCGATTGCGGCGCCTACGGCGGCCTGGCGGCCTTTGATAATGACACCGCCCGCGAAGCCGAAAACCATCGGCAAGATCTGCATCGCGCCGTGGATTTCCTGCAGGCGCAGATTCCGGAGCTAACCATCCGCGGCTTCTTTGTGGATTTTGAAGGCGTCTGGGAAGCGGATTACAGCAAGGACAGCGCAATAAGTGCCTGACTGAAGAAGAGGTAGTAAATGTTTCACGGGGTCCAGGGAGAATACAGGTGGCTGGAAACGGCTGCCCATGAAGTTTATGACGTTTTGCAGGTTTGTCCTGCCGTAGCGGCAAACAAGAATGTTGTAATCACCTCTTTTGACTCTTACCCGCTTCAACCCACTTCAGAAGAAATGCAGCGCGGATGGCGCACCTCCGGTCGTTCCCTGCATATCCCGGTGAGCGACAACATTTCCGCCATACCGTTTGAGGTTTTTGACGAGTGGTACATCTTTAACTCTGACTCTCCGGAACGCGACTACAAAGTCTTTGTAAAACACGATTGGTTCACTCTGGGCCCTGCTCAGTCGGCCTACTCCCGCACTGGAAACGCCTTTGACCTGAAGCGCATGCAGCGCTGGTTCTGGCAGGAATTGGAAGATTCTAATCCGGAATCCTACCTGGGCCGCGGTACGCGGCTGAAGTTTGTCAGCCGGAACCCTGAATACTTCAACACAGTGCTGCGCGGGCTAAGTTCGCTGGCCCGCATCCGCGCCAAGTCCGCCAAAGCGCCGGCCTGAAGCTGGATCTATAGCACCTTTTTCCGCACCGGTCTTCGTACTCGCCTATCCCACGGCAGACGCAGAATAAGTTTGCAAGAAACTCGTCCGCCGATTTCGTGCAAGATCTTCAATGATCCATCGTTCTCAAAAGCAGTGGGAACTGTTGCCACCACTCTGGTGTCTGATTCTCACGCAGGTGTTCTATGAAGAGCCATTGGCTTTTTGCAACACTGTTGTCTGCTGTCCCTTTATTTGCATGGCAAGGAACCACCCCGCAGGCTGCACTGGAAGAGTTGGCGACGGCCACCAAACCTGAAGCCATTACCCGCCATCTTCCTGAACCGGTGCAGGAGAGCATTGAACTCCTGCCTAAAGTACAAAAGCAACTTGTAATGGACCAGCTGCTGGAGATGAAGAACACGCAGCTTCATGGATGCTCTATTCGTCCGTCGCATGACTCTGAAGGCTGGGAGATTCTTGACGAAGATGGCAAGAGCAAGGGCAAAGTCAGGCTGGCGAACGCTTTCATCTCAGGCGTTGATGCATTGCTGCCGCTCGAACTTGAACTCTCCGGCAACACTCAGGATTTTATTGTCACCATGCACCTTGAGGGCGATGAGTGGCGCATCGACGACTTTGGGCCCTGGGAGAAAAATGATCTTGGCCTGGCCAAGCTGCTTCATCAGCCTACCGAGATGGAACAAAACGAAGCGGCCGCAAGAGAGACGATCGGTACTCTGGAACGGGCACTCCAACGGTATGCTTCCCGCTTCCCCAAAACAGGATTTCCTTTCAACCTGCGCATGCTCACAACTGCAACGGAATCTGAAAACGTTTATGCCGGCAAAGAACCCATTCTGGATGAGTCATTCGCTGCCGATCCCCTGATCAAGAATGGTTACATCTTCCAATACCTGCTCACGAGCGTGGGCGATGGGCAGCAACAAGGCTGGGGCAGCTATGAGATCACAGCCACACCGGTTGAGTTTGGCAAGACGGGATCCAAAAACTATCTGGCTAACCCGAATCCTCACGTGACTTCGCAGAATCGGCCCGCCACGGATAACGATCCGGCGTGGGAAGATTAGTTCCCAGATTTTGCGGATGTCAACACGAGCGGCTGGCTGTCACCGGCATTTACCGCGCCAAAAAATTTACGGAGTCCCTCGTATTCGTTCTGGTGGAACGCGATGCCGGCCATTGCATACGTGCGATTGATGGTCACGCTGTTCCCCTTGGCGCTGTGCGTCAGGCTGTAGAGTGAAAAATCGGTGCGGAGCGGCTGTACTTCAGTTAGATTTTCCATCTGAAGAGCTGCCGGGTATGTGATGGTTGTCTCATCCACCAGGTAGTAAGGGAAATTGAAATAGACCGGTTGTTTCCGCTCACCGTGCGCAAACGGCTGGCGGTTCCGTGATTCAAAGAGGTTTGTGGGCACCAGCATGCGCTTGCCTACACTGCTGGCATAAGACGGAATCTCCACCTTGAAGCTGGCTGACAATTGTTTTTCCTCATCCTCCCAGCCATCTGAGGAAACAAGCTGAACGGTAGCGCCCGCCGGAAGCATGGATTGCAGGTCCTCTTCCAGTTCTTTTTTTCGACCGGCGGCGTCAGTCTTCAGGCCGCTAAGCCTGTGCACCAGAGCTTCTTCTCCCACCCAGCCGATTCCTATCGAGCCCCGGGCGCTGCCATCTTCGCTGATCGTGATACGTCCTACTCGTTTGCTGATGGCCTCTTTGTAATTTGCCGCCGGAGTGGAGGCCAGTGCGGTGCTTCCGTCTGTGGTCTGACGCATACCCTGAGTCGACGTATGCTGCCAGGCCAGGTGCCCAAAAGGACAAAGAGGCGTTCCTGGATCAAGGAATATCTCCTTGCCATCGACCATCACAATGACGAGTTCTGACGTCAATTGCGACGGATTGGGAATGTTCTGTTGAAAGAAATATTCGTCACGGTCAGCAACACGCATCGCGTACGCCTGTAAACCTGCGGCTCTTGCCATGGCCCAGAAAAGGCGTGCAATCTCGTCACGGTAACCTTCATTCTTTTCCAAAACCATGTCCACGGTCCGCTTTTCCCGAATTTCACGGCTTATAAGATCTTCCAAAGCTCCTTCTTTGCTGGTGAAGGTGAGATTTTTGATTTTCTGAACATAGGCGTAGATCTTACGCGCCTTCTGGTCAGCCGTGTCCGTGGGACTGACGGTCTTGCCTACGGCCGCAGCCACCGCCGCGGAGTGGCCGGCAAATTTATCAACTTCCTTGCTCCAGTATTTGCCTTCGACTTTCCAGAATTCCTGGGGCTTGCCCATCTTGTCTGACCCGTAATAAAAGTTGACGCGCATCTTCAACACGTCAGAAGGCGGCGCAAAATCTTCCTCTTCAAAGGCAGGAATGTCCTTGAGTTCCAATTCCATCCGATTGTTGGCCGTTGTCTTAATCGCCGTGTCCTGGGGCAGCCCAATCAGGGTGTAGAAAACACGGTCTTTAATATCGCCGCGACTGTCTTCAACATAATGTCCTGCTTTAAACATGGGTACGAAAGTAAATTTGGCGTGTTTGGTAAACAAATCGTCCTGGAGGACCCAATGCGGCGCGAACACATAGTCTTCCCAGTATTCCGTGTATTTCCATTCAATGATGCTCCCCACCTGGACGTTAGGCAGGGTAAAGGTCTTGGCAAGGTACTTGACCCCATGCGCTTTCACGATGCTGCTGTTGAACGCTTTTCCCGTGAGAGGCGTGATTGTACCGTCAGGAGCGATGGTTCTGGCCCTTATGTCGGCGATTCCCATATAGCTCGCGTCATACGGAATTTCCACACTGGCCCGGTCTTTGCCTTTTTCTGTGAGCACCTTCAGGCGTTTGTAAACATAGCGGTGGCGCGTCATGTCATCCGCGGTTTCTTCATGATAAAGAATGATGGCATCGCCCTGGTGCGCCGCGTCAGCTGTCATCTTCAGTTCATCTGGATTGATGGGTTGCCAGTCGTCAAAAGCATAAGCACGACAGAATGAAACCAGACATATAAGCAACGATAGAAATAACAGCTTGGCACGCATGAGAAGGTGACTCCGCAAAGATGGAAAATGGCTTGAGTGCAGGCAGTTTATATATCAACAATCGCATGCCTGCAAGAGCATTTCACTAGATGAAGAAACGTGGGTACACGTTCTTGAGAGGTTTCTGGAAGGTTGATGCCAGGCTGCTGAAGGATTGACGCTTAGTGGATGATCCCGCCGCCGCCCTCCGGGGCTTTTTCCCTGATCCGGTCAAACACGGCTTTCACCACGCGATCACACCGCACGGCGTGGAACTGGTAGAGATCAGTGGCGCGGCCCTTGGCGCGCGCATAAAGGTCCTTGCGCAGCATGGCGTGGGCGCGATGCAGACGCGTCTTTACTACGGCGTCGCTCACGCCAAGACTTTCCGCGGTCTCCGCCACGCTCATCTCTTCCACTTCACGCAACATCACTACCGCGCGGTAGGCTTCCGGCAGTTGGTCGATAGCCTGTTCCAGCAGTTCACGGGCCTGCGTGGTGGCCGTGCCGTCTTCCGGGTTGGGAGCGGACGATTTGAGAATGGACATAAAATCTCCGTTTTCAGGGAGTGCGTCTAGTTCTTCCATCCGGCCACGGCGGCGCTTGCGCGCCAGCGCTTCATGGATGGCGATGCGCGTAAGCCATGTGGAGAATGCCGCCTTGCCGGCGAATTGGTTCAGGTGTTCATAGGCCCGGACATAAGCATCCTGCATTACGTCCTCGGCCTCGCCGTCATTGCGCAGAATGACGCGGGAAACCCGGTAAAGCCGCTGGTTGTAACGGCGCATCAGGATCTCAAAAAGCGCCGTTTCGCCAGCGAGTACACGGGCCACTACTTCCTCATCCTGCAATTCGCTTTGTGCCGTCAGGGGGACAAACATTGTACTCACCTGGATTCCCTCCACGCTTAAATAGAGTAAGGTGAAAGCCAAAGGTTACAATTTTAAGTCCTTTGGGAGCATGGAAATGCGAGTGGCCGCAGCCCTAATCATACTGTTATTTTCGACTCTCATGTACGCGCAAAAGGCGCAAAACAGCAAAACCGACGTCTCGCTCCGCGGCATTAGCGCCGTTTCCAGCAAGGTGGCGTGGGCCAGCGGGGCCAAAGGCACGGTTTTGCGGACCATTGATGGTGGCGAGACATGGGAGACATTGGCCATTGTCGGCGCCGATTCGCTCGACTTTCGTGACATTCAGGCCTTCGACCAGAACACGGCTTTTGTGCTCAGCATTGAACCGGGCGATCAGTCGCGTATCTATAAGACCGCCGACGGCGGCAAAATCTGGCAGAGGCAGTTCACCAACAGCGATCCCAAAGCTTTTTATGATTGCTTTGCTTTCTGGGACAGCACCCATGGAATCGCCATAAGCGATTCTGTGGACGGCAAGTTCCCGCTCGTCGCTACTTCAGACGGCATGACCTGGAATCCGGTGGCGGTCAAAAATATGCCTGCCGCCCTGCCCAGCGAAGGCGCGTTCGCCGCCAGCGGCACCTGCATTGCGACCTTCGGCAAGAATGACGTCTGGTTCGGCACCGGCGGCCCCGCTGCGCGAGTGTTTCATTCCGCCGATCGCGGAAAAAACTGGACTGTTGTGGAAACGCCGATCATCCATGGTGCGGCTTCACAAGGTATTTTTTCTTTGGCTTTCTGGACAGCGAAGGATGGAGTCGCCGTCGGGGGAGATTATAAAGAGCCGAAAAAGGGAGAAAGCGTCGCCACGGTAACGCACGATGGCGGGAAAACATGGACGCTGGCGTCGAAGCAGCCACATGGTTATCGGTCAGCCGTGGCGATCAGCGCTTCCCATACCCTGGCAGCAGTTGGAACAAGTGGGGCGGATGTTTCTCAGGATGGCGGCAATAGCTGGACGCCCATGTTCAAGGAAGACCTGAATGCTCTGGCCTTGATCGGTAATTCCGGATGGGCCGTGGGACCGGGCGGCAAGATTGTCGTCGTGGATCTTAAGTCTCACTAACCAGATGGCCCGCCGCCGTTCACAACCTCCAGCTATTCTCGTCATCGTTCTCGCGTTGGCGGCGTTCCTGCTGCTGCGATATTTCCACAAGCCTCCGCCGCCGGAGTTCACATGCGGCGTCCACTGCGGTACGGAGCGCTGGCGCATCAAGACCATCTTTGATAACGATGCCAAGCGCATCAACTTCACGCCAAGGCATACCAGCGTTTCTGAACTCGTCTCATTGCCAGCCTCTGAGGTCCTGAGCGACGAACGTTCCGACGCGGAGAAACAAGTGTATTCCGTTGAAGCCGTTCTGCTCGGCTGGAAACAGGAGACCGGCCAGCACGGCGACCGCGATTTTCACTTGGTTCTAGCCGATCCTAATGACGTCACGCGCACCATGATTGCCGAAGTTCCCTCGACCGAATGCCAGGGCGCGTGCAGCTCAGCGCAGGCGCAACACTATGCTGAAGTGCGGCAAGTTCTCACCGCTCAACTTGCGGAACCGCAGGCGCACTTCCGGCGCTTTACCCCGGCCTGGGTGGTGCGCGTGGAAGGCGTGGGCTTCTTTGATATTTTTCATCAGCAGATTGGCGTGGCGGAGAACTGCATGGAGTTGCATCCGCTCTTGAAGGTTGAATTCGTGCGCCAGCTCAGCCCGGAGTTTCCGTTGCCGCACCGCATTGAGCCACCCGCTCATCACCAGTGCGGACGGCTTGATCGCGACGCCCACTTTGCGGATGAGGAGTAAAGCGACTGCGGCTAGTCCGCGAGACTTGCACAAAAAAACAAAATCTCACCACGGATGACACGGATTCACAAATTCAAAGTGGTCCTATTTTGATTTTTTGATCCGTGTAAATCAGTGGTATCAGTGTTATCTGTGGTGAGGTTTGTGCAAAGCCGCTCCCGTCGTTTGACCTCGCTTCCGCCTGCTGATTAAAATTTGACCCTCATCTTTGGAGTTAGTTTTTGGAGGTAGTCATGCATGTCTCTTCTGCTCCATCGCTTCGGCCCATTTTGTTTTCTTCCGGAAAAATATTCGTCGCTGCCTGCCTGGTGCTTGCAGCCAGCGCAGCTTTGGCCCAGCCGATTCCGCCACCGGGATTGGTGATTGGCTCAGCCAACACCGCAACAGCAGATCCGCCCATCGCGCGGCCGGACACTACGCCCTGCGTGGTTACGCTGTTCAATAATTTTGCCTTTGCGGATTTTTCTCCCAAGCCATTTTCCTTTACTCCTGCGTGCCCGGGGCCATGGGCCAAAGTTATTTTGAACGCGGATTTCTCCATTCAAGCAGGCCGGCAGTTTGACCGCACCGCGGAAATCTGGATCGGCGGAGTGAACGTTTATTTCGGGACAACCTCTGAACCTTCAGGAAAGGTGGCGCGCTCATGGCATATTGAGCGCGATCTCACTGACTATTCTGCGCTCTTCAACAGCGCGCAGAATGGCCGCGTCGATCTGGGCAACCTGGTGAATTCGACATTTACCAGCACTCTGTTTGGGACGGGCACAATTCAGTTCTATCCACTGGCCAGCCATCAGGACGCACCGCGCACCGCCGACCTGGTGCTGCCTCTCGCTTCCGATCCGACAGGCGGAACGGCATTTCTCTCCAATTCCAGCAGCACGCTGACGAAAACTTTTACGCTGCCCCCCAACGTTGAGCGCGCGTTTATTGATGTTGTGGCAGAAAGCCAGGCAGGAGACGAGTTCTGGTACACGTGCGTGCCCAACGACGTAGCTAATGAATTGCAAAGCTGCGGCGGCGGCGCGTTTCGCGAGAGCCAGGTCACCATCGATGGCACGCCGGCGGGCGTTGCGCCGGTCTATCCGTGGATATATACCGGCGGAATCGATCCGCTGCTGTGGCGTCCCATCCCCGGCGTGCAGACGCTGAATTTCGCTCCGTATCGCGTTGACCTTACACCGTTCGCTGGTTTGCTCAGCAACGGACAGCCACACCAGGTCGCGGTCAGCGTATTCGGCGCGAACAATGGATTTTCCACCACAGCCACGCTGCTGGCTTTCCAGGACCATGGATCAAACCAGATTACCGGCGAGGTAACGCTCAACACCATCGGCGTGCCCAATCCCAGCACGGTTGAAAACCTGAACACAGCGCCCGATGGAACCATTACCGGATCGGTGACCGTCGATTCTTCGCGCATCTTCAGATTGGAAGGCTTTGTCCGGACTTCGCACGGCCAGATAAAAACTGACGTGCGGCAGAATATTCAATTCTCCAGCCGGCAGGACTTCAACATCACCAACACGGCGTTTGTGCAGAACATCAAACAGCGCACCACTATTACTTCTGAGACCCAAACCGATGGGCACGGCGGCGGAAACAGTCAGCAGCGTTTTGAATGGCCGCTGGACCTGGGTTTCACTTTCTCCTTGAATCCTGATGGCTCAGGCGGACAGCAAACCACCACGATCCGGCAGCAATTCCAGAGCGCGGCGGTGCACCACGGCGACAATGGTCCGGCCACATTCAGCGTGGTCTCCAATACCGTTACGCCCAGTGATACATTGCTCTTTGATTCCAACTTCAACATCACCGGAAACACCGGGCAGCAAAGCACGCAGGACTTTTTCTCCAATGATTCTGTCAGCGGATGTTTCAGCCGCCAGGTCACAGCTTCTGCCGGGCTGCTGACTTCGATTACCGACGGCACTCTGTGTAATAAGGGCAGCCAATAACAATAAGGCGGGATGCGGCATCGTCCGCGTCTCGCCTTATTTCTTTCGGTCATTTTGCGGAGCAGGATTGAAGCGCGTATGATTTCTTCAAACGAATGACTGAAGGATGTCTATGATGGCTGTATCCAGCAGTTCGGCAATCGTCGACGTAAGTAAATACGATTTGAGCCAAGCTCCATGGCATTGCGACCAGCTGGAGCGCGGCAAAGTGCTGTTCTTCAGCCATGTACCGTTCGAATTTCCTGACGCTGACCGCGAATTCCTGCTTTCGCAAAAGCAGACCGGCTCGCGCTTTCACAAAAATATTTCCTACCGTCCCACGAAGGATCTGCTGAAGGGCGTGGATGACAATTCTCCTGACCGCGAGCGCATGAATGCGATCATGCGGGATTTCTCCGCTTCGGTCACGAAGTTCATTGCGAGGTTTCTGGCGCCGTACGCAGGCAAGATGAAGCTGGACTTCGCCAGCTTCCGTCCGCTGGAAGAACAAGGCCGCGATCTTTCTTTGCACAAGCGCAATGACCTGCTGCACGTGGACGCGTTCCCGTCGCGGCCCACGCATGGCGCACGCATCTTGCGTGTGTTTGCCAACATCAATCCATCCGTCGGACGCGTGTGGAATGTGGGCGAGCCGTTCCATGATTTTCTGCCCAAGCTGATGCAGAAGAAAAAGATTGGCCCATCGAACAGCGGAGTGGGACGCGCCCTGGCGCACATGGCCAGCAAGATCGGATTTCCTGTTCCCGATCGTTCTCCCTATGACGAGTTCATGCTTTACCTGCATGACTGGCTTAAGGAAAACGCCGACTTCCAGAAGAACGCGCCCAAACAAGAGTTGGTTTTTCCGCCGGGTAGCGCGTGGATGGTTTACACCGACGGCGTTCCTCACGCCGCCATGTCAGGCCAGTATGCGCTGGAGCAGACTTTTATCATCCCAAGGGAAGCCCTGGTCACGCCGCAGGTCGCACCGTGCCAGGTGTTGGAAGACGGGAATTACGTGCCCAGGGCCAGAGTGGCCAGTTAGCGTTGAATTCAATCTCCCGATCCATTTTTCAAAAAAAGAAAGGCGGCCGAGAAAGACCGCCTTCCAGGAAAGATCGTCGCGAATCGCAATCTAGGATTTTTTGGAATCGCTGTCATCATCGCTGTCCAGGTCCTGATGCGCCTCATGCTCCGCCTTCTTCATCTCCGCTTTGGCATTTACAGTCGGCTTCAAGTCCTGAATAGCTTTGCCCAGGCTCTCAGTCGGCGGGCCTTGCATCTTGGCCTTCAACTGATCGAAAGGAATACCCAGGTTGTGCGAGACGTGGACCGCGGCAACAAACTGTCCCAGGTTTTTGAAACCTGAAGCGGCTGTCTGCAGGTCAGTCCCCGGCGGCAGCAGGCTCTGCAGCTTGCTGGCCAGCTTGGTGTTGGAAGACAGTTTCTGCGAAATCGAACTGTGGCCGGAGTTGGCGCTGTCATGACCGGAGCCATGATCGTCATCCGACTTGCCGTGCGTCGTGGACGAATGATCATCCCCGTGCATCGACGAGCTTCCATGCATGCTTCCGCTGGCTCCGCCGCCGTGCCCATGCTGTGCGAACACTAGCGACGTCATGAATGCGAGCATCGCCGCTGCGCTAAGAAACAATTTAGCTTTCATTGTGCTTCCTCCCTTAGTAATTTCGCTTTGAGCGAAGCATCTTGCCTACGTTCATCCGCAGATTGAAGGCGAAGCTGCTCAGATCAAAGGTCATGCTGCGCGTGTACCCCAGTTCCAGGCGCACGATCGATGTAGGCTCAAAAGCAACCCACGTGTTGAAGCCGTTTTCCCGGGTCAGATCGTTTCCGGTGGAAACAGCGTTGCTGTCAAGAGGATTTTTTCCTGATCCCTTGCCGTTGACCTTGCTGAAGACCTTTTGACTGCCGAAGGGGACGATCTGATATCCCGAGCCGCCGGCATAAAAACGCGTTACCAACTGAAATTCCGCGCCCTCTTCCAGATGGCTGATGGCGCCCAGCGAAGTGAAGGGCCGCGTCTGAAAAGTCGCGTCCGGCACGGTGTTGCTCAGGCCACCTTCAAAGAAAGGAGTGAGCCGGTCAAAGGTATGCTCAAAACGGTTCGTCCAGTCCGCGCCGACGCGCCCGGTGCTGAAGCCATTGGCGGTGCTGCCGGTGGGCGCAGAAACCGTGACCGCGCTGGCGTAATCGAGACTGGGATTGGGCGCTTTCATGGTAAAGCCCATATAAACGTTGCCGATCCCGCTGTTGCTGGAGCTTGGAGTTGCGGTGGTGGTGTTTCCGGTTGTAGTCGTGCTGGCCGGAACGCTGGCGAAATAAACGGGCACGCCGGCAAACACGCCAAAGTGTTTGTTGAAATCCCAACCCAGGTTGGAATCGATCTTGAACACACGGTTGTCACTGTTGATGGTTCCCTGGAACGATTCGAAGCCCGTGATGCCCTTCTCCGATTCAAGCTGCGGATGGACCGGCTGCGAAGGTTGTGTCTGGCCCTGAACAAACAGAGAAGTCCCGGTTGCTAGAAGTGCGATAGCAAAAAGTTTGAACGAAAAAGCTTTCATGTGCCTCCAAATACGGATATCTTTTCCGGCATTCTTTGCGATTCCGCTGGCTATTAGCAATCCACACAGGTACATCAACCAACGTAATCAGCCGCTACCACGCGGGGAGGACGCTTACCATTACATGCACGGAGGTATCCAAAGTCAGATAGCCTCTAAGCCGTTGATTATTCTCAGTTGCTTTTCAGCTGCCTGGGGAATAAATACCCACTGCCTGGGACATTCGATACAATGCGAAGCCGGGATTCAATCATGCCTATGCGAACAAAACAGCTCGTGGTTCTTACTGTTCTTCTTTCGCTTTCTCTCTGTTCACTCGCCCAGCCGCAGAGGACGATCGTCCTGCGCGCCGGAACGCTGCTCGATGGCAAGGGCCACACGTTGCACAATGTGCTGATCGTGGTGCAGGCGGGTAAGATCGTTCGCGTTGAGCCGAACGCCAAAGACCAGCGCATTCCCGGAGCGTCCGCGTACGATCTCTCCCACATGACCGTGATGCCGGGATGGATCGATCTGCACGATCACATTACGTGGCACTTTGGTCCCAACGGACGCATAGAAGATAAGAGCGAGACGCCGTATCAGGCTGCGCTGGCCGCCGCAGAGAACGCCTATGCCACGCTCATGGCCGGGTTCACGACGATTCAAAGCGTGGGATCACCCGAGGATAAAGACCTGCGCACGGCGCTCGAGAGTGGAAGCCTGCCCGGGCCACGGCTTCTGACGTCACTGGAGCCGATTGAAGACCCAAAGCTTACGCCGGAGCAGATTCGCGAAACCGTGCGCAAACTCAAGGCCGATGGCGCTGACCTGGTAAAGATTTTTGCTTCGCGCAGCATACGGCAGGGCGGCACGCGAACGCTGAGCGACGAGCAGCTTCAGGCCGCGTGCTCTGAGGCCAAGGCGCAGGGGCTGCGGACGCTGGTCCACGCCTATCGCGATGCGGTGCGCGCGGCGGCGAACGCAGGCTGCACTGAAGTGGAGCACGGAACCTACGCAACGCAGGAAGACCTGGACGCAATGGCGCAACACGGAACGTTTTTCGACCCACAAGTGGGCCTGGTGATTCACAACTATCTGGAGAACAAGCAGAAGTTTCTGGGCAGCGGCAGCTACACGGAAGAAGGCTTTGCCAAGATGCAGGAAGTCCTGCCGGTAATTGCGGAGATGTTCAAGCATGCGCTGGCGACGAAGAACCTGAAAATCGTCTTTGGCACCGACGCGGTAGCGGGAGCGCACGGACGCAACGCTGAAGAATTTATCGATCGCGTGCAGGCGGGAGAAGATCCCATGGACGCGCTGGTGGCGGCAAATTCACGCGCCGCCGAGTCGCTGAATATGCAGAATGAAATTGGAACAATCGCGCCCGGCATGCAGGCCGACATCACCGCCGTGGATGGAGATCCGCTGAAGGACATTACAGCCGTGCGCAAAGTGGTGTTCGTGATGAAGGGCGGAAGGGTTTATAAGAATGAGGCGGGGCGGTGATTGAGGGCGCATGACAAACGGAAACACATTTGAGAACGGGTATATAGCGAGCGAGGAGTTCCCGGAATACATTGAGCACTTTCTATATTTTCCCAGAAGCTCTGATGCTGAGATGGCAGCCGAACAACTCCGGGCGCGGGGATGGTCGACCTTGGCGCTGATGATCGAGACTGGCTGGTATTAGCGACGCAACCCGCAAGAGGAGATGAGGATTTGAGCGACGTCTTTCCTGAGATGGAAGATCTAGCGGCGAAATTTAATGGAATCTACGACGGCTACGGGCGTCCCGCCGACAACGACAGCGATTTCACGCAATAGGCATTATGCAGAACGCTTCTCCGCAACATCCGCCAGCGCTTCCCTGGCAGCGACACCATCAGCGCGGAAAAGAATAGAGAACACGGTGCCTTGTCCGGGCTGCTTCCGGCTGCTGCGGACGCGGATCTTCGCGCCGTGTTTATTCAAGATTTCAGCGCTTACCCACAAGCCGAGTCCGGTCCCGGTGATGCCCTTGGTGGTAAAGAAGGGATCGAAAATCATCTTGCGAGTTTCCGCGGACATGCCATGCCCTGTGTCGGCGATGGTCACGCGCACTGCTCGTTTGCCTGATCGCCAGTCAGTAACGTCTCTTTCGCGAACAATAATCTTTCCGCCCGGCGCCGTGGCGTCAATGGCATTGCTCAACAAGTTGGTAAAGACCTGCCGCAGGTCGCCTTCATAGGACATCACGGGGCTGGCATTGCCAAATTGCTTCTCCACGGTAATGTCCGCATTACGTAAGCGGCCCTGGAACAGAGCGAGCACGCCATCCAGGATATGTGACATAGAAGCCGTTCTGGGATTGGTGGACTGCCGGTGGAAACGCAGCGTCTGCGTTGTGATGTTGGCGACCCTGGCTAATTCCTGCTGGGCCATGCGGACATATTTGGTCAGCGTCTCTGGAAGGTCCTCACTGGCGATGAGATACAGCAGGTTGGTTACGGCCTCAAGCGGATTATTGATTTCATGCGCAATGGAGCTGGCCAGCCTTCCCACCACGGCGAGCTTTTCCGTCTGCCGCAAGGCTTTTTCCGCGCGCTTGAGTTCGCTCAGGTCGGCGGTAAAGGCCGCCACTTCCTGCGTTCGTCCTTCGGTTTCAGCCAGCATGGCCGCGCCTACGAGCAGAGGAATCTTTCGTCCGTCTTTGGCAATAAAGGCCTTTTCATACGGCTGGGCAACGCCAAACCGACGCAATTCCTCCACCGCGCGCGCATCCACCTGAGCATATTCGGGCGGGGTGAGATCGCTCCACCGGATGGCCCCCGTATTGACCTCTTCCGCGCTGTAGCCCAGCAGCTTCAACATGGTGGGATTGAGATAAGTAAGATTTCCGGCCAGGTCGCCGATCACAAAACCAACGTTGGCCTCTTCTACTAATCGCCGAAAGCGCGCTTCACTCTGGCGCAAGCGGCGTTCGCCCAGAACTTCTTCCGTTGTCTCACTGCAGGTAACCAGCGTGCCAAGAATGTTTCCCTCACGATCGCGCACCGGGCTGTAGCTATAGGTCCAGTAAACATCTTCCAGCTTACCGTTGCGATGAATCGGGACGAGCGCATT
The DNA here is from genome assembly GCA_020072645.1 of Terriglobia bacterium. Taxonomy (NCBI): domain Bacteria; kingdom Pseudomonadati; phylum Acidobacteriota; class Terriglobia; species Terriglobia bacterium. The sequence continues at coordinate 190,586 of JAIQGK010000010.1, read as the reverse complement.
GCGATGCCACGTTGCCTCGCCTTTGGTCATCACCCCTTCAATCTGCGGGCCGATTATGTGCCATATCTCCGGCCAGCATTCCGTGCCGCGCTGGCCGAGCGCTTTCGGGTGCTTGTCCTCGCGGATGCTGGGGCGGTAGCCATCGTTATAGAACTGGATCAGCTCCGGTCCCCACCACAGGAACATGGGATGCCGCGTCGCCAAAAGCAGGTTCACGGTGGTGAGCAAAGTGTCTGGCCATGTAGCGATGGGCCCAACAGGAGTCTTACTCCAGTCAAAACGTCGCGTCAGTTCGGCCATTTCCCCCTCACCAAAAATGCGGGGTGGTTTGTTGCGCCGTGGATTTTTGGCGGTGGAACCGGACTTGGACATGGTGGATCGGCGCCAGATAAAAGGCTGGCGCACTCGGAATATTTTATTACTGTGGAAGGCTATCCGTGAAATGCAGGGCTGTGATTCCTGGACGCTGAATGACAAAACCTGATTGGACCCAAGGTTACACCCGTTCCTTTACTACCTCCCCGAAGTAATCATGGGATCAACTATGCTGGCGCGTGGTCAATGTCCGTTCTTAACGTACTGCGACCGCACCTCGAAGAGTTTTTCCAGCTCGTGGCTGCCCAGGGAGCGGGCGGTGCCGAGTTGGCGCGTGGTCATGACGATCTTGGCGTAGTGTTCCACGGCTTCCATTCTCATATAGGCCTGGCAGAGATTTTCGCCATAGGTAACAACGCCATGGTTCGCCATGAGGATGGCGTTATGGAAGGGGATAAAAGGCCGCAGCGAGTCGCTCAGTTCCATGGTCCCGGTGGTGGCGTAAGGCGCAAGCGGAACGGCGCCAAGCGTGATCACAATTTCCGAGCAGAGCGGTTCGTCCAGGGCAATGCCTGCGGAAGCAAAGCCGGTGGCGGTGCAGGGATGAGCATGGACCACGGCGCCTACGTCAGGGCGCATGCGGTAAATGGTGAGATGCATCACGATTTCGCTCGATGGATTGTAGGTGCCGCTCAGCTTCTTGCCATGAAGATCAACGACAACCATGTCTTGCGGGCGCATCATGCCCTTGCTGAAACAGGTTGGCGTAACCAGCACGCGGTCTTCATCGAGCCGGACGGAGAGATTGCCATCCGTGGCGGCCACAAAGCCGTTGGCATGGAGCATCTTGCCGAAGCGTGCAAGGTCCCGGCGCAGCTTGCGCTCCGCGCGAGTTGCCTTGCCGGCAAATGGCGCCGTGGTGGATTTGATCAGTTCCCTGAAATTGCTCATCACTGCACCTTCCAAGTGGGTACCTGCGAAAATCTTTTCTTATGCTGCGCGCTTCTTGCGCGGCAAAGCCCTGCTGATAGTGTTTGAAGCCCAGTAAATATCGCCTGCTGTAACGCCTAGTCCGAGTTTGTAATTGCCCACCGCCGCCAGGCCCATGGAAGCAAAACAGCCGCACTGCGAGCAATCCGGATTACCGCCGAACTGGCAGGGCGTAATCTTGCTCTTCAGGTCGGCGGAAATGGTATGGGTGGTCTGCGCAAAAATGCACGTTTCCGGCGATTCAGGCGGCTGCAGAAATTCCTGAATGAGGCCTTCCGGCATGTCCAGTTTGGGAAAGACCCGCCGCAGACGAAGCAGATCATTGACGGCCTGAATGCGTTCTTCGGCGGTAAGAATCTCCGGCCCGGTAGCGCCGACCTGGGGCGTAAACATGCTCATCCAGATCTTGCGGATTTCCGGTTTTGCGCTCCAGAATTGAATGAAGTCGTGAAGGTATGAGTCGCGCTTCATCATCTGGCCGGTGATGGTGCAATGCACGGTCACCTGATGACCACGGATGCTTTCGAGAATCCGGGCATAAGTGGCCGGTTTGCGGCGCTGATCGTGCTCGGGCTGCTGTCCATCGATGGAGACCACGATGTTTAACCGCTGCATGCGCGCCCATTCCTCCGGAATCTGCCGGAACGCGCTGGTTACCACCTGGACGTGAATGCCGCGATCCTCAAGCAACGGGAGAAGGCGCGTGACTTCACGATGGCGCACCAGCGGATCACCCCCAACCAGAGAGAGATGCAATGGGCGATGTTCATCCACCAGTGCGAGCACACCCTGCACTAAATCGTCGCCGCGTTTGTCCTGGAGCTGCCGCAGATTCACTCCTCCTACGTGCCCATCTTCGTATGCGTAACATCCAGGGCAGCGCAACGGACACTCCCGCGTAATCTCAATCGCGAGAGACGGCCGTCTGCCGCTCAGGACGCTCTTCCAAGCCTGAATGACTTCGCTCGTCTTCATTGATCCTCATTAATTGTTGTGGCCAGCGATCAAAGGTAAGATCCGCACCAATTTGGCTGGACGCCTGAGAAGATTAAAGGTTTGCCATGTAGGTGCGAAAGGACCGTTGTACCCAGTCAAAAAATGAGGATTAACAAAGCCTTACGCAGATCATTTTCAGAACATCACCATGCGCGGTGGTATTCCAGTCTATTGGCCGGAAACGCATCAACAACGTAAGAAAATACAAACCTATTAAAGCCTGCGTTACAAGAATGAAAAAAGTGAGGGCAGATTTTCCTGAAAAAGCGGCGTCCATTTCCGGCAGAGGAGAGATCAGGACATAAAGAATCCCAAGCACGACAGCCAGAGTGATGACGCACTTGAGGGAAGTGGACACGTTAGCCATATTATCCGATTTTCAGCGCAGGTAAAAGCCAATTAAGTCAACATTCAAGCCAAATAGTGCCGCAGTTATCCATCATTTAGAGAGAAGAGTTGAAAAGAGAAAGCTTAGCGAGAAAAAAATCCCACAAGACCCGAATTTTCCAAATCCAGAAGGAACTTGCTTTTTTTGCCGTCTGGAAATGGGCCAAGAGAGTTCCTGGATACTACGATCAGACGAAAATTGTCACTTTAGGCATAGAAAGCGGATTGCGGAGACCAAATTCCTGCAAACGCTAGGTAACCGAAAAATCGTACCAACTTGCGAACGGGTAACTGCATCGATTAGCAGTTAGCGGCAATCTTGCGAGCTCTTGTTCAAAAGTGCACACCATTATGGCTTTGCTTTACAAAAGCTCGTCCATCATTCCTGAAAGCGGGATTTATCGCGTGATTCACTCCCAACATCGGCTGCCCCATGAGGTAACCTTGATTGGGGGACAAACCTTCCCGCCTTGCGGTAAATGCCATGAGGAAGTGCGGTTTGAACTGGTCCGTGAATTGCCGGAATTGGAGCGCGAACGGCGCGGCCATGTGTCGCTTTACAGCCTGCCTGTGCTCGATGAGGAAGGCGAATAGCACAAACTTGTTCCACCTCATAATATAAAGATAGAGCCGATTTGTGATCGAGGTTCACAGGTTACTTCTTTAATATCCTTCTACCCGATTAAAAACAATAAGCTGCAAAAAATAGATGCTACTTTTCGCAGCATCTATTTTCAAAACAAAGTTGAAACTTAAAGATTCGGCGGCTTGTTGTCCGCTGGAGGAGGATTCGATACCGGAGGTTGCGAGCCGTTCGATGGAATGGTTTGTGTTCCCGATGTCCCTGCCGGACTGGCAACGCTGCCCGGAGCAGAGGTAACAGGCTGCGGAGAACTCGGGTTGGTCTGCGTGGCTCCAGAAACTCCGCCGGCAGAACCGGGACTTGTGCCAACCATCGATCCGGGCGCGCCGTTGCTGCCAATCGAGCTGCCGCTTACGACCAGTTCCACTCTGCGATTCTGCTGGCGTCCGGCGGCTGTGGCATTAGTGGCTACAGGATTTGATTCTCCGAATCCCTTGGTTGTGACAGCGTCAGTGCCTACGCCTTGAGAAACCAGAAAATCGCGCACGGCCTTGGCCCGTTTGTCGGAAAGAGTCATGTTGTACTGCGGCGTTCCCTTGTTGTCAGTAAAGCCGTCAATTTCCAGCTTGAGGTCTGGATAAGCCATGATGATGCCTGAGACTTTTGCCAGACGCAGTTGGGCCCCTGGCTTCAGCGTGGCTCGATTGAAGTCGAAAAGCACGTCGGACATGCTTACGATCAGTCCGCGGGCGCTGTCACGCGTTTGCAGGACCTGGTTGAGTTGCTTGAGCAAACGCTGGCGTTGCTCTTCTGCCTGTTGTATCGCCTGCGCCCGGGCCTGATCAGCTTGCTGCGCCTGCAAGCGGGCTTGCTCGGCCTGTTGTGCCGCAGTTTGGCGAGCCTGTTCGGATGCCTGTAGTTGTTGTTGGGCAGCGGCCCGATCCTGTGCCGCCTGTTGCGCAGCCTGTTCCGCTTCTAACCGCGCTTGTTCCGCGGCCTGGCGTTCCTGCTCTGCCAATTCGCGTTGCTCTTTCTGGTGTTGCGCGTCCAGGCGGGCTGCTTCAGCACGGGCCGCTTCAGATTCAGCCTGCGATTGCGCCTGCTGTATGCGGTCCAGGGCGCGTTGTTTTTCCGCCGCGGTTTGCTCTTCCTGCTTTTTCTGGAGCGTCAACAGCCGGGCGTCTTCAGCCGCTTGTGTGGCCGCGCGCGCCACCGCCCCGATGGGCGTAATGTTCTGCTTTTGCTTGAGATAATTCTGGCCTTGCGCCAAATACGCCTTGGCTTTCCCCAGCGTGTCAGCCGCGTATTGGTCGGCTCCAGCGGCCTGCGCAATAGCGATGGCATTTTGTGCTTCCAGCAACTCCAGCGGCGTCCTTCTGTCTGCGGTGGTGGCGGGCAACTGGTCTGCCGGAATATTCACGGTGTACTGGCCTTTTTGCAGCAGATCGAACTTGGCTGAAATGGGATGAATTCCGCCCGCTGTATCCTGCCGCACAATGTTTTCCGCGACCACCAGATTACTGGGACGCGTGACCGCGAAGTATGGCTCCGCCGTCACAATCATTCCGAACTCCTGCAATCCGCTGGTGACTTGCAGGCGTGAGTTGCCGTCGTCATTGGGCCTGATTTCACCCATGTTGAGCGGACGGCCTTCCGGCGTGATGGCCCACAGAACATACGTCAGGTATTCCGGACCAAAGCTGCGCGGCGGCGCCAGATGATGCAGCGAAGCATCAATCGCCAACCGGCCCGTGTGCCCGGTGACCTTGGCGTTTCCGTCCACCGCAGGCATGAGCGACGTCCCCTTGAAATCCACCTGCGTGGTGCCGCCACGATCGCGGTAATCCACCGCTTGCGTGGTGCGCTCCACTACCGTCACGCGGTAAACAGGGACTTTTGCGTTTTGCTGATCATCATTCTGCCTATCATCGGCGTTGGACTGAGCATCTGGTTTTTGCGCGTCCTGTGGTGAATTGTTTTCCGGGGAACTCTGGGTTGACTGAGGTGGATTCTGATTGTCCGGCGTGGCGGGCGCGGCGCCTTGCTGGGCGGTGAGTGGCAGAAATGCAAAAGCGGAGAGAGCCAGAGAAAGAACGAAGTTCGTTTTCATGCGCAAGTTCCTGCTGAAATGAATTTCATGCGGATATATAGATGAGGCAGTCCGTCCCAGCGTTATCCAATGCAACTTTTAAGGACAGCAAGGTAAACGACATTATAGACGGCCTGAAAGTCAGCGCACCTGGAAGGTAATGTCAGCGTAAAACCTGTCTGGTTTGCCCTGATTCATGTATGGACGAAAACGCCACTGCTTCAGCGCGGCGACCCCGGCCGTATAAAGCGCGGGCGCCACTTTGTTCTGGTTCTGGACCGTCTGCGCTTTGCCGGCTTCGTCCACTGAAACTCGCAATGTAAATTTCGTTCCCTTACTGGCTTTACCCGGCGGGACCACGGCTTCAACTACGCGGGTAGCCAGCTTGCGCGCTTGCGCATCACTCAAAACCGGTACGGGATTTTCAATGCGGGTGGCAAATGCGAACGTCAGCACCGCTTCCATCTGTGATGGCCCACCATTGTTATATGGCTTATATTGCCAGCGCAGAAGCTGTTCGCGAGCTGCCTGGTTTAGCTCCGGGTTATTGGTCGCCAGAGGCCAAACTTCGCGGACCTGCCCTGAGCGATCGACTGAGACATAGACGCTCATTACTCCTTCAGTCTTCCCTTCGCGCACCGTTGGCCACACGATGGCCGGAGTGTTCACAGCCAAAGCCCGCGCTGAACCTTCCGTCACCTGGAAGGTCTTCATTTGGTCTGCAGCAGGCGTTGGGGCATCGATGGCGAATAGCTTTTCGTCGGGGCTGGGGAGTTCGTCAAGCTGGGTGATTTTTGCGGTAAGTACAAGGTCTGGCGCAAATTCAGCCTTGATGGTTCGCGCAATCATCTTCTTCTTGAACGGCAGATAGCTATCAAATTGCGCCTTGTAACCGGGAGTGACCGCCGCCTGAAGCAGTCCGCCCCTGCCGCCAAAACAAAAACCCATGCCCAGGCTGTTTTGCGCCGGGGCGATTCCCACTTTAGTTTGCATGTTCAAACAGGAGTTTGATTTGGTTGAATCTTCCGGGATCTCCAGTTGTCCCTGCATAGCTTTGAGTTGGTCCGCCATTGGCAGCGGATCAAACAGCGCGGTAACCAGATCGTGCAGCCAGAAAGGGTAATAGTCGCCCGTGAGTTTTTCAGAGACCTTGTCGCCATTGACGATTAACGTCTGCGAAAAGCCGGGGGATTGCACCGTGCGCTGCCATTTTTCCGGCGACACCCAATACTCTTCCACGTCAGCCGTGTACTCCGGTTTGGGCGCACCGGAGTTCGTGATGTGCGCTTTCAAATGGAATGGAGCACCGCCCGCCAGCGTGAGCTTGCTCTGCTGCACCGCGTTCTCCACAGCCTGAGCGATGGAAACAACTTTGTCCCCGGCTTCCTGCGCCATCAAAGGCAGGACCAGCAGAGACAGAAGCACAAGACACAAAAGCCGCCAGATTCTCATGCTTTTTTTTCTTCGAGCGTGGAGAGAAACTGCCGGGCTTCACGGGCATTATAGGTTTTGTTGTAGATAGGTGAGTCCGGTTCTTGCAGGCGTCCCCCTTCGCGCAGCGATCCGGTATCGACCGCCGCAAAGCCGATTTCCTCAATCAACTCTGCGACGATCTTTTTCGCCTCAACATCATCACCCGCGAGATAAATGGTATGACGCTCGTCTATGGGCAGGTCTTTGCGGCCACGGCCCGCCAGATGGACGTAATAAATGGTGTTGAAGGCTTTTACCAGTCGCGATCCGGGCATCCGCTTCAGGACTTCCTCCGATGAGGTGGATCCGCCCAGATCGTAAAACCCGCCGTCGGGCCGGTAGGGATTCATGGCGTCAATCACAATTTTGTTGCGCAGCAGCTCCGGTTCGGGCAGAGCCTCTGGCGAGCGCCACGGAACGGCGAGCAATATTACTTCGCCAAAGCGGGCCGCGTCGCGAATCGTCATGGCATTTGCCTGCGGACCAAGCTCGACGATCAGATCGCGTAAAGAATCCGGTCCGCGCGAGTTGCTGACAGCCACGTCATGTCCGGCGGCCACGAAAAGCCGCGCAGCAGTGGCGCCAATGTTGCCTGCTCCCAGGATTCCGATCTTCATGCCATGCTCCGTGAAAAAATCCTTGCTTCTTCTAATACCCCACTATTAAAGCAGAAATTATATATGTTCTAAACTGCACAATCTGACAGATCGGTTCTTGGTAAATCACTCAAAATATTGTTGTTGTGCCGCTGTTTCGTGTTCCCTCAGCGGACGACTTTGCGCTTCTTGAATTTTTTCTTGGCAATGTCGCGAGGATGCGTATAATCGCCGACAACTTGGCTTTAACCATGTGGGGAAAAAGAGCTGCGCAGGTGTAATTGAATGACCGGAACGTTAGGGGCGGTTCCGGAAGTTAAACAGATCACTCAAGTTATCAATTCTTCCAGCAGCAGAAGGTGAGAATCTATCGCTCCGATAGACTTCTGCTGATCTGGTTGATCGCAATCCTTAGAGAACAAATCACCGCCAATTATTTAACCAATGTATTTTGGCGGGCGACTTGCCATTTCCGATCAGTATCATCACTGTTGATCAGTGATGAGATTTGGATCTACGCCGAGTGGCCTGCACTGAATCCTGATGCCCAGGCCCACTGGAAGTTGAACCCGCCAAGATGGCCGGTGACGTCCACTACCTCACCGATAAAATACAGCCCCGGAACTTTGCGGCTTTCCATGGTCTTGGCCGAGAGTTCATTCGTGTCCACGCCGCCTGCGGTGACTTCAGCTTTCGCGTAGCCCTCGGTGCCTGCTGGTGTGATCTGCCAGTTGTGCGCAAGCCGTTCCAGTTCGTCGAGCGCATGATTGCTCCAGCCGTGCGGCGGATACACCTCAAGCCAACGCTCGGCAAAGCGATTGGGCAAAGCAGCTTTGAACGCCAATTTGGCCGAGTTGATGTCGCGCGGTTTTTTAGGATCACGCAACGCAGCGGTCAGTTCGCGTTCAGGGGCAAGATCGAGCGACACGGACTGCCCCGGCTTCCAGTAAGAAGATACTTGCAGGATTGCCGGGCCGCTCATTCCGCGATGCGTGATCAGCATCTTTTCGCGAAAATGCTGAGCACCGATTGACGCAATCACCTCAGCCGAAACCCCGGCAAGATCGCAAAAGTGTGCCGCGTCATCTTGATTGAGTGTAAACGGCACAAGCGCGGGCCGGGGCTCCACGATCTTCAGCCCAAACTGCCGCGCCAGATCGTAACCAAAACCTGTTGCACCCATCTTGGGGATCGAGAGGCCGCCGGTCGCCACGACCAGCGACTCCGCTTGAAACTTATCGTCACCGGCGCGCACCAGAAAACCATCTTCTTTCGATACGTGCTCGACGTTCACATTGGTCTGAATGCGCACACCCGCAGTGCGACACTCGGTTTCCAGCATGGTCAGAATGTGCTGGGCCGATCCGTCACAGAAAAGCTGGCCCAGAGTCTTCTCGTGGTAGGCAATGCCGTGCTTTTCCACCAGCGCAATGAAATCGGCAGGCGTATAGCGCGCCAGAGCGGACTTGGCAAAGTGCGGATTGGCTGAGATAAAGTTTTCCGGACGGCAATGCAGGTTGGTAAAGTTGCAGCGCCCGCCTCCGGAGATCAGGATCTTTTTGCCGATGCGCTCGGCGCGCTCCAGCACGGCCACGCGGCGGCCACGCTTACCGGCTTCAATGGCGCACATAAGGCCGGCAGCTCCAGCGCCGAGAATGATCACATCGAAACTTTGCATAAGGAGTGGCTAGGAAAAGCTTTTACCGCAAAGGGCGCAAAGGACGCAACGCAAGCGGAGAACCTGCGTTGCAATCCGTACCCCGTTAAGGCTATGAGAGCGCGGTTTTGATGCACTGGTGATCATCTTCGCCCAATCGCTGAAAAATATAGCCGCGCTTAGCGGCGAAGGACAAAGGCCAGTACGACCAGGCCCACCGTCATTACGGCGTTCCAGACCAGCAGCGCCAGCAGCCAGCGGCGCAGGCGCTCTTCACGTTCGGCAGCCACATTGTTGAGCATTTCAAGATCAGACTTCAACTGCAGCACGTAGCCTTTGATCTGGTCTACATCGGCGGCGAGCAGTTGTACAGGATCAGGCCCCAGAGGCGTGCCCGCTTGCGCCTGCCCCTGAGCGGCGCGAGACCTGAGCGAGTCGCGCAACACATTTCCGCCGTGCTCCACCGCGATTGGCGCCAGCATGCGCAATATTGAGCCTAACCATCCCATAGTTTCCCTGCTTGTGCTGTGAACGCGATGTAACTGCGGTCTTCCAGCAAACCCGGAATGTCTATTAGAACACGGTCGCCCAAATATGAAGCACCGACATCAGGAAACTTGCTGACATGGCACATTTTGCGTTCAAATTTTTTCCCCACTGGCCCTGCTTACCACAGTGTGTTATCGGGCGGCGCGTGACATTCTCCCACCCGCTTGGGGTGGCTTGAAGAGAAATCGGTCTGCCAGCATTCATCCAGGACCGAACAGTAACAGGCATTAAACGTGATATCGCGCCTCGCCGCATCCAAGGCATCTATCAGATCCTTATTAACCTCAGGCTGGAAATTAATGAATTCAATACTCTCCCGTTGCGGGAGCATGGTTCCCGAAACGTTGGCATAAAATGCACCTGAGGGAACGCTTCCTTTCGGCAATGCCGAGAGACAGCAAGCATGTAATAGCGCGTCTTCAGAACTGTACGGCACCCCTTTATAACGGACTTCAAACCACTCGATCCTCGCCGGCCCAACTCCCCCATTCTTCAAGATCAGCACGAGTCTGCGTCGATCTTTGGAGTCGAATTGGCTACCGCCAACGGTCAGAAAAGGCATTGTGCTGCCTGCTACCATCTTTCGATTTTCCTTGACCAACTGCTCCATTGTTCGTCCATGACCTATGGAGACAACAAGCGATACGATTGAGATGAAAATGGCACTCGACGCTACGATCAAATCGACCCAACGGATGCCGGTACTGTGGTGGTGGGAATGGCCGCTTTCCGATTCTGTAAGCATTGATCCTCCATCCGGAGATGCGAGAAACCTGAGCAAGTTTGAAAACACTTGCCGACAGTGCAAAATCATAGCACCGCGCATTGGCACCACCAGCTACTAGTCACTCAGAGATCCCAGAAGGCCAAAATGCGCGTGCAGTAACCGTGATAATGGGTGTTATCCATGAATAAGTTCAGGTAATGAAAGCAGGAATGAAAAACGCCCGTAAGATCAATCATTACGGGCATTTGTGCTACTCTATCAATGTTCTCCAACCCTAAGCCGGGATGGCGGAACTGGCAGACGCAGCGGACTCAAAATCCGCCGGGCTTCGGCCCTTGGGGGTTCGACTCCCCCTCCCGGCACCAGCCAATCAATGATGCTAAAGTTGACTCGGGCGTGAGTCAGGACTCCACCTGCCGCGGCATCGGTCCGCGTTCCTCTGAGTGCAAATCGACAGCTACGAAGAGAGTGTCGACCAATTGAAGGTCTTGTGCCAATTCCTTGGCTAACCAATCATTTTGCGTTGATCGCTGACGCGCCTCTCGTGCTCGTCTGCGAACCGCTTCACGCCTGAGAAGATCGAATCAGGATCGAGATGCGCTTCCGCAATCACATCCGGTTCCAGTCCGCCGGTCCTCCAGCAATTATCAAAGTCGGACGTGAGTGAATACTCATCGGTCAAAGGACCCAGGTTGCGCAGCGGCCACATGCGCCGTGTGCCTGTCGAGACCACCATCAGGTCGTAGCGGGCTTCGGGGGGCAGCACGGAATCGCGATATGCCTGCGGCTGACGGTCGAACAACTCCTCGCTGATGGCAGCGATCACTTTTACGTTTACACCGGCTGCTTCGAGTCTCGGCAGCACTTTCACCAGATTCACGGTTGAACTGGATCCCTGCGCAATCACGTAACCGTGGCGCGGCTGGTTGGGCGCGAAATCGCGGATCACGTAAAGGCCCTTGGCGGCGGCGCGCAGATCGGAGTCGGCGAAATGGCTTCGGTCCGCGACCGCGAAATCGGGTCGCGCAACTTCCAGCGTGATGATGCCCACGCGCGGATCGCGGGCCGCGATTTCCGCCGCCGCGAAATAGCCGGGCGCGACGTCGTTGTAATCCCAAAAACTCAGATTGATCACCTGACCTCGCGGGAACAGCTTCCACACTTGCGGAGCAAAGATGCCGAAGTGTGTGCGCGCGTCGGCCGCGGTTTCAGGTCCGGAGTGCGCGGTGAGAATATGCAGCACACCGACGCGGAACTTGCTGTCCTGATTTTGTTGACTCCAGACACGCGCCGGGGTGTACATGAGCGGCGTAAACGCTCCATAGGTACCACTCAGGGCCCAAACGCCGGCAAATTTTTCGGGATCGACGGAAGCGCTTTGACTCACCAGACCGATGGCGGTAGAAACGTTGCCCGCTTCCTGAATGGGCGCTTTACACCGCGTTCCCAGCGGGTTGTCCGTGGGACTATAGTGACCCCACAAACTGCCGTGCTCAACGTTGATGGACTCTGAAAGGTCGGCGGCCAGGGTGAAGAAGCGCCCGTCCGTGACATAGTTCATCCACTTGACGATTTCCGAAATCGCTCGCCTGGCTCCGGCTATCTCGCCGGGTTTCTTGAAGAGCGAAATGCTGACTTCTTTCTGCGCGCCGGAAACCGCATTACGAATTGAAAGCTTCTGCGGGGCTTCCGGGAGCGCCGCGACACGCAGGCGATCGTCAAGGAATGGATCAGCGGTGGCTGAGATACGCAACTTCACATCGTCGCGCACGGTGTCGCCGATTGTCACCAAACGATCCGCCAGGCGATCACCCAATCCGTTGCGGTCGAGCAGTGACATCACCACGTCGATGTTCGTCTTGAACTGAATCAAACGCTCGCGATTGTCGGTGACTGGGCCTTTGCGAATGCCTTCGAACTCCACGCCGTAATGCTTCTCGAACGACTGCGCCAGCGCGAGAAAATACTCCGAGTTCATCTTCAGCGCGTAAGGATGGCTTGCGTAACTCACCAACTGCGCGCCGTAGCCGGGGAGTTTCCCGTCAGCGGCTGCGGGCCAATAGCCCTTGATGGTCCTGCCGATCGCGATGATGGGGCGGCGGTCGTTCGGATCCACTGCGTCCATTGCCTTCAGGGCCGCGGTTACTTCGTTATAGTCGTTACCGTTTGACAGGGTGAAAACGTTCCATCCATAAGACGTCCATTGGTTTACGAGATCGTAGTCGCCCTCGTACTTCGCAGCGATCACGCCGCCGAGCAGACAGTCGTCGATACCCGCGTTGTTGTTGGAAAGCATGACCCGTAAACGCTTTCCCACTTGTAAGGCGAGCGCCTGCGTCTTCAACTCCTGCGCATGACCTTCAGTGAGCGCGAACTCGCCTTCCAAGGCGATCACTTTCGGCGAATCAGGCGCGCCCGCCACATCCCAGAACATCGCCTTGCCCGCGGCGGTCGCGATGCCGACGCCAGAAGGTCCGCCGTTTACGTCGTTGGTGCAGTCGATGCTCTCGGCATGTCCTGAGAGCGCACGAATGCCGCGGCCCTTCGCGGTGGCAAACAGTGGATGGTCAACCAGGTTCGTTTCCTGCAGCAGCGTCTTCAACGCGCCCGCGCCGCGACGGAATCCCAGGGCGTCGACCGGAAGCATCGCAACGTGCGGATCAACGTGGTAACGCGGATCACCGGTCTCCTGATACTTGCGACGCAGGGCTTCGCCCATGATCATCCACAGCGCGTAGCACGTTGGGACAGAGTGACCCGCTGCCATCATGAATTTGTCGGAGTAAGGATGCTTGGGCCGGCGGTAATCATAACGGAGTCCGCCATTTTCCGGACCGGCCAGGTGCGCGGCAACGTTGTACGGTGTGTATGCCAGCGGACCGCCGAGGTGCCCGGTTTGCGCGTAATTTCCGAGCAGCACCAGGGTCATGCAGGTCATGTATCCAATGTCGTCGAGCAGCGGATCGTACGCAGGTTGTTGCTGGGTGGGGGAAGGAAATACGGCGGTGCACGATGTCATTAACGGTCTCCGTAGCGATGGTGTAGCGGTTGCAGGACCGCAGTCCCGCCAAACGAGGCGATATTGTTCGTTAACGTCGCTGTACGTGGGCTGCATTTTCAGCGGACGTTTGGTCACTAACCCTTTTATCTAACATACAGCGACATCTGCGTAGCTGGCAACAGCCACTAACGCAGTGCACCAGAGCACTACTACGATGGGATCGGCTATGTGATCAAGCACCGACTGCCAACAAAGGATCGCCACGGTTGATTGCTAACGACGAGACGATGAAAAGAACGATGCCATCGGCTGGGCTGATCGCCGTTTGCAGCACGTGCCCTTCGTAATCCTTAATGACGCCCAGGTTTTGCCCAGCCTTTACTCGATCGTTGACAGCGACCGCTGGATACCAGAAACTTTCGTGTTCGCTACGAAGCCAAAGGAACCGATCGAGAAGCGTGAACGGAACGGTCTCCGGAGCATTCCCCGGAATCATTTTCAGGTGGCGCATCAGGCGATCAAGGCCATTGGTATGGCAGCGGACATCCTCGGCCGTCCAGATTCCCTGTCCGCCGGCTTCAGTCAGGATGGACGGAATGCCCGCGCGCGATGCCGCGCAGAACGTTGACCCAGGCGTCTCACTGCACACCAGAAAATGAATACCGAAGACCCTGGCCATTTCCAGCGATGCTTCGTCAATGCGCTTGTCGCCAGTGCGAAAGAAAATCGTGAACGGAACCAATGCTTCGATCAAATCTCCGCCATGTAAATCTACGTAATGAGTTGCCTGCGACATTACGTTGCGAAACACCCAATCGGCGATCTGTTCAGAGGCGCTCCCCTGCGGATTACCGGGAAATACGCGATTCGGGTTCTTGCCGTCGAGAGGACAGACGTAAATAGAACGCGCGGTGAACGCCGGCATATCCAGAACCGGCACCACGATCATGCGCCCGGATAGGCTTCCCGGATGAAGAGAGCGCCCGAGTTCAAGCGCAGCCGCGATGCTGGCATACTCAGCCGCATGCACGCCGGCTGTCACGACGAGCGTCGGCCCTTCGCTGACTCCATTGATGAGCCACATCGGGAGACGGTAAGGCTGGCCTTGGACCAGAAATTCATTTACACCATACCGCTTTTCCCCGTGTGGAGCTGAAAGCTTTCCGACTGATAGCAGCTCTTTTGACATAAGCGTTGTTCGTTGTCCTCCATCGATTGCGAACGGCTGAGCGATCATTGTGGCACGAGAAACGATGACTTGCCCAACAAGAGACAGTCTTTCAGAGCTCGATGACCTGCCTGTAAGCTCCTAACAGGAGCAGCGGACTCAAAATCCGCCGGGCTCCGGCCCTTGGGGTTCGACTCCCCCTCCCGGCACCAACCAGACATCACATTCTTTCCGAAACCCCTCTTAGCCGGGAAGGTTCCGTTGGCTTCAACAAGATAGCCTGCCAGAACCGAGGATAGCTTGACCGCCTGACTTTTTACTTGACTGTAACGACTGTTACATGTAACGTGTGTTACATGAAACGTAAATCCGAGCGCCGGGAAGATCTGCTTGATGCTTCGATCGAGTACCTGCTGGAACACGGCGTTGCGGACCTGTCCCTCCGGCCCCTTGCCGCCAAAGTTGGCAGCAAGGCCAGGCTTCTGGTCTACCATTTCGGCTCCAAGGAGGCACTGGTTACTGACGCGATGATCGTGGTGAGAGATCGCGTTCAACAAAACTTTGCGGCCCTGGTGAAAAATGATCAGGGGCGAAAGCCCTCGCAAATGATGCGGGCTTTTTGGAACTGGGCCATTTCCAAAGAGCACGAGCGATACCTGCGACTTTTCTTTGAAGTACATGGGCTGGCCCTTCAAAAGCCGAAGCGATACGGCCGTTACCTGGAGGGAGCGGTTACCAGCTGGGTAGAGATGATGGCCTCTGTCTTGCCGTCAAAACTTCCGCCAACCACGCGCCGGGCGCTGGCCACCCTTGCTGTCAGTACGGTTGTTGGGCTCTTGATGGATTACCTTGCCAGCGGCGACAAAAGACGAACATCCGATGCGCTCGATCAGTTTGCGAACAGCTTCGACGCGTTGCTGCTGACAAAGGCGTAACCAAGCTGCAAGAACTATTTGCCAAGGAGACAAATTGCCATGAATACGCCTGGGCTTCTTAAGAACTTGATAATTCCTGGAATTGTGCTGGCGGTTGCGCTGATGATGATGGTTGTAGAGTCTCGCCACTCTGGAAGAAATTGGCCGCAGGTGCGCGGATGGTGGTTGAGAGCGCTGCTGCTGAATGGCGTCCAGGTGGGCTCGGTGTGGATCGCCGGCGCGGGATGGAACGGGTGGATGTTGCAACATCGTCCTTGGAACGCCGATGTGCTGGGCGTAAATGGCGGAGCCATCCTTGGCTACGTCACAATCACCTTCTTTTATTATTGGTGGCACCGTTGGCGTCACCAGAGCAACTTCCTTTGGCGCTGGTTCCACCAGGTCCATCACAGTCCTCAGCGGATTGAGGTAATTACCAGCTTCTACAAACATCCGTTTGAAATTCTCATCAACAGCGTGCTATCGAGCGCGATTCTCTATCTTGTGGTTG
Organism: Terriglobia bacterium; assembly: GCA_020072645.1. NCBI lineage: Bacteria > Pseudomonadati > Acidobacteriota > Terriglobia > Terriglobia bacterium. The sequence goes on along the minus strand of JAIQGK010000010.1, from coordinate 174,630 downwards.
GCGTGGGGCCGGCAGCAGCCACTGGAGCCGTGCTGTTGAGCGGGCTCGCCGAGCTTGTATATCACTGGAACGTGCGCACGCCTTACTGGCTGGGCTTTTTGTTTCAACGGCCAGAGAGCCATTGTGTTCATCATGAGAAGGGTGTTCACTCCTTCAATTACTCTGACTTGCCATTGTGGGACATGCTTTTTGGCACATTCAGGAACCCGCGAGAATGGAACAGCGAGTGTGGATTTGAGCCGGCACAGGAAAACCGTTTTCGCGAGATGCTGCTCGGACGCGATGTAAACGCCTTAAAGACCGAGAGTCAGCAATCATGAGGAAATCGGTTGTCTTTCTCCTGGCTCTGGGACTACTGCAGATGGCCGGAGACGTGCTGCGCATGCCCGCCATCAAAGGTCTAGCGGCCGCAACTGCTGCTTCTCCAGCGCCCAAAGTCTTCTCCGCAGTGCGCGGACTGGAAACTTACTCCACTCGCTTTTTCCTTGAGTGGACGGATAAGACGGGCCACTTCCAGTCCCTGGAAATCACCCCTGAGCGTGCACGTGGATTGCGCGGTCCTTACAATCGCCGCAATGTTTATGGAGCTGTGCTTGCATATGGCCCAATCATGCAGTCCGACAATACGTTGCGCCCTATGTTCAACTCGGTATCGCACTATGCGCTATGCGGTAATGCTCCGTTATTGCACGAGCTCGGGATCGATACGGCAGATATGCAAGGCGCGTCGCGCGTGCGCCTGGAGACACGCACGGGCTCTCAAACCGGCGGGCTGCCGCTGACATTTGAGGCGCCATGCAAATGAAAAACGGCTGGACGAATGGGCAGTACGCCATATATCGCGTGACTTTCGGGCTGTATCTGCTTCAACATTTTCTTGGGCTGCTGCCGTGGGGTGGCGAGTTATTTTCTTCGGGTGGCGTTCTGCCAGACGGCTCATTCAGTCCTCTCATACATCTCTTTCCGAACATTTTTGCGCTTTGGGACTCCCCACTGTTTGTTGAGTCTTGCTTGGGCGTTGGAGCAGTTCTCAGCTTGTTTTTCATCTTTGCCAAATTCGACCGCATGGCTGCAGTGCTGATCTGGTATCTGCTGGCTTGCCTCTACGGAAGAAATCCGCTGATCGGCAATCCTTCATTGCCATTCATAGGATGGCTGTTGCTTGCTCACGCCTTGATACCCCTTCAGTCCCGTGGTCGCGCAATTGAGAAAAAGTACGACATCGGAGCCGCGAAACCTCCCGCAGACATTTACGTTGCCGCCTGGATATTGATGTCTCTGGCCTACACTTACAGCGGCTATACCAAGCTGATCAGTCCTTCATGGCTTGACGGCAGCGCACTGAGCCGCGTGCTCTCCAACCCGCTGGCCCGCGACACGTTCCTGCGCACGTTCTTGGTGGGGCTGCCTCCCTGGATTTTGAAAACTGCAACATGGTCAGGACTCACGCTGGAGCTGAGTTTCTCCCCGCTGGCGCTGTTCCGAAAAGTGCGGCCCCTATTGTGGCTGGCCATGGTTTGCATGCACCTTGGCCTGTTGGTTCTGGTGAACTTCTCCGATCTCACGGCAGGAATGCTGATCCTGCATTTCTTCACGTTCGATCCGGCGTGGATTCCCAGCCCGCGCGCTCAGAGTCAAACCATCTTCTTTGACGGTACTTGCGGTTTATGCCATGGCTTTGTGCGCTTCGTATTGAAAGAGGACCAGTCGGCTCAGCCTTTTTCCTTCGCCCCGCTTCAGGGAGAATCCCTGCGCAACGCTCTTCCGGAGCATGTCCTCGTCAACCTTCCGGATAGCGTAGTGGTGATCGACGACAAGAAGTCCATCCTGGTCCGTTCAAGCGCGGTCATTTATGTCATGAAGCGGCTGGGAGGCCTTTGGTTTATCGTCGCAATGTTCCTCAGCCTTATGCCCCCGGCTTTGCGTGACGCCGGCTACATCGCTGTCGCATCCTTGCGCAAAAGGATTTTTGGGACCAGTAAGGGCATATGTCCAATCGTTGGGGAGCCTTGGCGTGCTCGCTTTCTGCAGTAAAAAAAGCGGGAGCAAGTGGGAAGGTGCGGAAGGGCTCGAGTAGCTTAAGTTCACACTTCACATCTAAGTGTAAATTCCCGGCGCTTCATGGCCGATCTTCTGCACGTACTCAACATACGATCCGGGATAGACCTGCGGAGTGCGCTCGGTGCCGCTTTCGCCACCGAGCTCCAGCACGCGCGAGCCCAGGCCGCGCAGGAACATGCGATCATGCGAGACGAAAATCATGGTGCCTTCAAAATCTTTGAGGGCTTCCACCAGCATTTCTTTGGTCGCCAAGTCGAGATGGTTAGTGGGCTCGTCCAGGACGAGAAAGTTGGGCGGGTTATAGAGCATCAAGGCCATCACCAGGCGGGACTTTTCTCCACCGGAAAGCGCGCGGATTTTTTTATCCACATCGTCACCGGAAAACTGGAATGCGCCGGCAAGGTTGCGCAATGAGCCAAGGCTGTCATGCGGAAAGTCACGCTGCAACTGCTCGATGATGGTGAGATCGGGATCAAGAACATCAAGAGATTGCTGCGCGAAATAGCCCATGTAAAGGCTCGCGCCCAGGCGCACGCTGCCTGAGTCGGGCTGCGAAGCGCCGGCAATCATCTTGAGCAGCGTGGTTTTACCCGCGCCGTTTCTGCCCATCACGGCCCATCGCTCACCGCGACGAATGGTGAGATTGAAGCCGTCATAGATCACGCGCGGCCCGTAGCTCTTGTGCAGGTCTTCAATCACGGCAACCTGCTCGCCGGAACGCGGCGGCGGACGGAACTCAAACTTTACGATCTGGCGCTTTTTGGGCAGCTCGATTTTTTCAATCTTATCTAGGGCCTTGATGCGGCTCTGCACCTGCGCGGCCTTGGCGGCATGCGTGCGAAAGCGGTCAATAAAGCGCTGCTCCTTGGCCAGCATGGATTGCTGCCGCGCAAAAGCCGCCTGCTGGTTCGCGGCGCGGATGTTTCGCTCACGCTCATAGAAATCATAGTTGCCGGAGTAGGTGATGATTTCGCCAGACTCGATCTCTGCGATTTTGGAGACAAGGCGGTTCATGAATTCGCGGTCGTGCGAGGTCATGAGCAGCGCGCCCTGATACGACTTGAGAAACTGCTCCAGCCAGATGATGGATTCAAGATCAAGGTGGTTGGTGGGTTCGTCCATCAGCAGAACATCGGGACGGCCGAGGAGAACGCGGGCCAGCGCGACGCGCATCTTCCATCCACCGGAAAGCGCGCCTACGTCGCCATCGATTTGATCATCCTTGAACCCTAGACCGTGAAGCACCTCGCGCGCCTGCGCCTCAAGGGCGTATCCGCCAAGATGCTCATACTCTTCCTGGACTTCACCAAAGCGGGCCAGCACGCGGTCCATCTCGTTGGCCTTGGCGGGATCGGACATTTCATGCTGCAAGGCTTCAAGCTCATGATGTAGATCGCCGACGCGTCCGCTGCCGGCGATGGCTTCGTCGAGCACTGAGCGCCCCGACATTTCTTCAACATCCTGGCGGAAATAGCCGATGGTGAGCCGCTTGGGGACAGAGACTTCACCTTCGTCGGGCTCTTCTTCACCCACGACCATGCGAAAGAGCGTGGTCTTGCCTGCTCCGTTGGGGCCGACGAGGCCGACCTTTTCGCCGGGATTGAGCTGGAACGATGCGTCGACAAACACAAGCTGTTTGCCGTACTGCTTATTGATATTGGAAAAAGAGATCATCCAATTTCAAGCTAACAGAATACGGGGCGGATGTGTAACGGTAGGGTTATCACCGCAAAGGGCGCGAAGAACGCAAAGAGACCGACCCCGGGAATGTTAAGGCTTGGCACCGTCCTATCCATCCAAAACTGCTGCTGCTTCATCCAACTGGAAGTAATAACAAGTCATATGGCAGTTGGCAGGTCATGAAGGGCACTCTTATCTCTATCTCCAAGGCAATTTTCTTCAAGCTGAATCCTCTCCTGGATCGGCGAAGGTTGGGTCGGGCCAGCTTTGGGCGGCAAAGGCTTTCGCGCCTGCGGCGGACGGCAGATTTCAGGGCGATCGCGTTGCTGGGACTCGCGATGCTCTCTCTACTAATGATGGCGGGCGCAACAGGCTGCGCGGCCAAGGTGAATCCGCGCGAGTCGCTGGCGGCGCAGGGACGCGCGCCGGAAGGCAGCCCGCGGCTGCTGGCCATCTACCAGCCGTGGTTCGGGCAGAAAGCGCACATTGATGTGGGCTATTCCTGCCATGATCCCAACGTTCTGCGGCAGCAGATTGCCAAGGCCAAAGAGCTGAACATCAGCGGATTTGTGGTGAACTGGTACGGCCCGCGCAAGGAGTTTGAAGACACAGCTTACGGGCTGATGCAGCAGGCAGCCAGCGCCGATCCCAGCTTTAAAGTTGCGGCGCAGTATGACGAGGCGGTCGATCATCCTGGCTATGACACGGACGCGGTGATCGTGGACCTGCAATATCTTTACGATCGCTACATCGGGCCGGAAGCAGGGCCTTCACGCTCTGCTTACCTGCGCTACAACGGGCGGCCAGTGATCTTTATTTTTCCCAAAGAATCCAATACAGACTGGAACCGCATTAGGCAGGTCACCAGGTCATGGCCCGATCCTCCGCTGTTGATCTACAAGGACATGAGTGACAAATATCCGGACGCATTTGACGGCTACTACGCATGGGTGCAGCCGGGCAAAGACGGATGGGCGCACGACGGCAGCAACTACGGCGAAGACTACCTGAATTATTTTTATCGCAACATGCAGGAGCACCATCCGGACAAGATTGCCGTGGGCGCGGTGTGGCCGGGCTTTGACGACAGCAAGGCTTCATGGAGCCGGAACCGGCACATTGCTTATCGGTGCGGCAAGACGTTTGAAGACGTGTTGCGGGTGTTTCGCAAATATTACGGATCGCAGAACGCCGCGCCGTATCTGCTGGTGGAAACCTGGAATGACTATGAAGAAGGCACCGACGTGGAGCGCAGCATAGGTCACTGCGGCGGCAACAGCGGAATAAGCAGTATTGGAGCGGGACAGCAGTAGAATGAAGCTGTGCCCGCGTGATCGAAGGGGGCAAGAGAGATGGGCCAGGTAGTCGAGTTGCGAGGGAAAACTTTTATGCGGGTATTGGTGACAGGCGGAGCGGGATTTGTGGGATCGCATCTTTGCGATGCGCTGCTGGCGGAGGGCAACCACGTTGTGGGCGTGGACAATCTGCTGACCGGCAGCCTGCGCAATATTGCCCACCTGAAAAATGAGCCGCGCTTTGAGTTTGTGCAAAAGGACGTGAATGAACCTTTTGACGTGGGTCCCGTGGATTTCGTTTTTCACTTCGCGTCGCCGGCCAGCCCGGTGGACTACATGGAACACGGCATTGAGACGCTGAAAGTTGGTTCTCTGGGATCGTTTCATTCGCTGGACGTAGCCAAGAAATATGGCGCGAAGTATATGGTCGCTTCGACTTCAGAGTGCTATGGCGATCCGCTGGAGCATCCGCAGAAAGAGACGTACTGGGGGCACGTGAATTCAATCGGCCCGCGCTCTGTGTATGACGAATCCAAGCGCTTTGCTGAGGCCGCGACCATGGCCTACCATCGCTACCACAAGGTGGATACGCGCATTCTGCGCATCTTTAATACCTACGGGCCGCGGCTGCAACTGAACGATGGCCGAGTGATTTCCAACTTTATGAAACAGGCCCTGCGCGGAGAGCCGCTCACCGTTTATGGCGACGGCAGCCAGACACGCAGCTTCTGCTACGTGAGCGATGAAGTGGACGGCATTGTGCGCCTGTCGAAATCGGACGAGCACGATCCGGTAAACATCGGGAACCCGGTGGAGTTCACGATTCTGGAATGCGCGCGGCTTGTCCTGAAGGTCACTGGGTCGAAGAGTCCAATCGTCAATGAGCCGTTGCCGCAGGACGATCCTAAACAGCGCCGTCCGGACATCAGCAAGGCAAAGCGGCTGCTGGGCTGGGAGCCGAAGATCGACCTGGAAGCCGGACTGAAACTTTCAATGGACTATTTCAAGCAGGCGATCGAACTGGAGCAGTCAGAGAAAAAGCAGGCAGTGGTGGTGTGAAGATCGGGTGATCGCCGTGATCGGGAAAAAGCAAAACCTTACCGCGGATCAACGCGGATGAGCGCGGTGTAAAGATCGAGTGATCGCCGTGATCGGGTGATCCGGTGATCGGAAAAGCAAATGGCCTGCACCACACAGCCCACAGGATTCTTCTGCGCAGGCGAGGACTTCTCTACCCATCGAGCCAACACCAAGCTGCCCGGTCTGCCGCTCATGTTCTTAATTAATCCTCCGCAGGCAGGAGTGCCATCTCCCTAATCCCAGTATTAAGCTGCAGAGCGTGATTGAGATCACGCCTTTACTTCTCTCGGACGCCTTAAACTGTTCCCAATCCAATTAATGATGTATTGGTGGTGGTTATGATTCATATACGCGCAGGAGTCATTCAGGACACGATTCCGAATCATTACGGCAATGCTTGTACGGACTGCTCTGAGCCGGCGTATCGGGTAATGATCGTTCTGATCAGAGGCGTTCGCCGCGAGGTTCCCTTGTGCGCGGCACATTACATGGAGGCGTGCGACATGCAGCCGGTAATGGGATACAAAGTTTCAGGGGGCCGCAAACGCCATGCAGCATCCAAGCTGGCTCTGCTCAAAAAAGACCTACCCCGCGCTTCTTGACGGGAGATCGGAAAGGCAAAACCTTACCGCGGATCAACACGGATGAGCGCGGATCAGAATTGGATTAGGCTGAGCGCGGAATCGGGTGATCGCCGTGATCGGGTGATCCGGTGATCCGGTGATCGGAAAAGCAAGTCATCTTCGAACCCATCGATCAGAAGCTGAGCCGTTGGGCACGCGGCAACTGAGACAGCCTGCGGACTACTTCCCGCAGCTCTATGACCCGCAAATTGGGCGGACAGCCTTTCCAGTTGTGTATCCAGCAGACGATGAAGTCACAGCGGTTAGGATCATGACGATGGGCGAGGAAGTGACGGCTGTGAAGCTCAAATTCAATGCCCACATCCTGCCAGCGCCCGGGTTCCACTTCCAATTTTGCCCGGCAATCCGGGTAGCCGATCTGCGCCGACTCAATGATGAAACCCAGGCGCCAGAAAAGCATGCCAAACAGAAGCACCACTCCCATTTCATTGGTGGGTTCAAACAGGAAGCCGGGCAGGTCCATAGGCGCGCCGAGCAGCGGGCGGTCAGGATAGACGCTGCGGGGAACAAGCGTGCGAAGAGAGGACATGGAGAAGAGTATCGCGAGCATGGAGACCGTGACGCACTTCATCCCGTGGAGCGGCGGAGGAAGAACGGAGACGCCAGCCTGAGGGGCAGAGGGTACGGAAGCCGGGGCAACGGCAGGAACGACTGAGTCTTGATTCTGCTGCGCGGTGATTTTTTGCGAGTCATTCTTCCGCCGTGCTTTGTGCCCGTCGTTTTTCTTCCAACCTTTAAGCCAGCGACGTCCGCCGCCGCGTTTGGGCATGGGGCCGTTATGGATGATTCCGACGACATCAGACCATTCTTCGGAAAGACCCATCGATTCGGCAAATTTCAGGAAAGCGGCAGGCACCTGCGTCCAACGATGGAAGCGGGTTTCCAGACTGGCGGAGGCGTAGCGGCCTTCGCGCTCGTATTCGTCGCGGGTGGGAACACGGCCTTTCTTGCGGGCCAGGCGTGCCCAGTCGGTCAGCAGGTCAGCCGTGCCGATGCGAAGACCGCCGGGGTCAGGCGATAGTCCGGCGGCGCGGATGGCTGAGCGATATCCACCGGGGAAGTGCGGGATGAGCTTGCAATGATGAATGCCAGTGAGTCGCAAGAACTCGGCGCGTGTTGGAGCGCGGCCAAGCTGGCGGGCAGCAGAACGGAGAGCGCGGAGGATTTGGGAGCGGGTAAGCATGGGAAAGAGTAGCACGAATAAAAGGAGAAAGCAATCGGGTATATGGCCCCCGCGGCGAATCTGGGCGAACGGGATATAATCCGTCCGGCGAGGTGGGAAATGGCCGCACGCATAAAGCGCATTTTGTTTCCGTTCAGTTCTCTATTTCAACGATTGAACCTGAAACAGCACTGGTGGCATCGTCTCTTTGTGCTGTTGTTCTCATTGGGACTTGCAGGCTATACCGTTATCATTTGCTTTGCTACGTATGTAAACCGCTTCACTCTCGTGGACGTTGTTGATGTCCGCAAGTTGGCGAAGGATTTATTTCCCAAAAATGTGTTTGAGCCGATCAACGAATACAGAGTGGACTTTTACTATGGGGACGACGAATTTCTTAGGCGTGTCCAAGCGGGTAGAGACGCATCTGTTCCGATGATGTCGCCGGATGAGAAGTCCACCAAGATGGTGCCTCGCGAGCAAGTAGAGGACGCCAAGCGACGGGGCTGGACGAGGGCATTCAAAACGCTTTCCCCGGCCGGAAAACCAGGATGGGTATCCGCTAAAAAGATAGGCGCTGCACAAGACGCTGGGTACCAAGTTGTCGATATCTTTGATGAACTTTTGGCACCGCAGGAGAAACCGACGTTGGATATGTCAACATTCAGACCGTGTTGCCCTGAAAACTGGAACGTACGGACCGTAGATAAGGTAGCAGTGATCGCTTTCCCAAAAGACATGCCAGAGAGCGCGGTTGGGCGCGTATGTCAAGTGTTGCAGGATCGTTTCAGGGCCGCCGATCGACGAACTGATGTCAAGCGCTGGTTTATCTGCACATTTTATTGCCTACCAGGTATTTTGCTGGCTTTATACACACCACAAATCTTATACCGGCTGTTCCTATATTTCACACTGAGTCCGGAAGCCTTATCTCCGAAATAACAGGTCGACCCGCGTTACTAAGCTCCTTGCGGCGCAGTCTGATGCGTATGTAAACTCCTGAATCAGCATGCGAAGGGGACCGGTCTCGCTCATCTTTCGAGTCGCCCTTGGTTCGCCTGCCCTCGCAAAGCTCGGATCCGGCTCCCCCACCCCAGCCCGCGCAAAAACGGCGCGGTCCGGGGACCCCGGGTCCCGCGGGCTCACTCAAGATGAGCGAGGAGAGTAAGGAGACGCTGCCGCATGCCTGAAAGGCCTGCTCCACCCTCTGAATGGATACAGCGTTTCAAGGATTTGTTTCTCCACCCCGCTGGGCGTTATCGGCGGCAATCATGTCTCTACTCTGCCAAACAGAAAGAGCTTTGACATCTTGATGCCTTGAATATTCGCGATGACATGGAGGATCTTGAGTGTGGATTCTGTTTGCGGTGGTAGTCCCTTAAGAGCAGCGGAGCAGATGCTTCGGCCCTCGCGTGCAAGCTGTGTTGCAGGCTTCGACAACACGCGGTGCTCGGGCCTCAGGATGACACGTCGCGGCGGGAGACAGAGTTTCAATGTTGATAAGTTGTGGGAGCGAGACGTTTTTAAGAGAACGCCTTGCGTCAACATGGCAGAGGATACATTCTCGGGATCTTTCGACTCCGCCTCAGGTCGCGTTCGCCCCTTTGGCGTCGCTCAAGATGACAGAGGTTAAAGGAGTGGCTGTTGTGGCCCGGCTAAAGCCCGGGCCCTGATACGAACCCAATTTTGTGCCGCGCCTACGGCGCTGGATTCTTCCAAGATTCATTTCGTTTGGCGGCATTGGTCGGCGGAGACCCGCTCTATCATCTTTTCGACTCGCCCTTGGCTCGCCTTCCCTCGCAAGCTCGGATGCGGCTCCCGCGGGCTTGCTCAAAGATGATAGAAGGATGGAGGGATCGCTGTCGCGGGCCTAAAAGGCCTGCTCCGCCCTCTGGATGGATACAACGATTCTGCAACGCTGGCCATTTAGCCCCGGCGCGGGCGACTAAAGATGATTCGAAATGCTTATGGCGCGGCTGAGCCCGTGAGATATTTTTTAAGAGAACGCCTTGGGTCAACATGGCAGAGGACAACATTCTCCGGATCTTTCGACTCCGCATCAGGTCGCGTTCGCTCCTTTGGCGTCGCTCAAGATGACAGAGGTTAAAGGAGTCGCTGTTGCGGCCCGGCTAAAGCCCGGGCCCTGATACGAAACCATTTTGTGCCGCGCCTCCGGCGCTTGACTCGTGCTGGGCGCTTACCCCGGGCTCACGCCCGGGACTAACTTCGCGATGCGCTCACGGCGCTGGATCGTCGAGAACCTTCATTCCGCACAGGCGAGAGTGCCTGTGCTGCAAATGTCCTAATGGAGTTCGCTCGCAGGCGACGGCTCTGCGGTCCAGAGGATGATTGGAGTGTTCGGCTTCATGATGGCCGGCCATGTCTTGGTGAGAATTCCTGAATCCTCATGCGAGGGGAGCGGCTCTATCATCTTTTCGACTCGCCCTTGGCTCGCCTACCCTCGCAAGTGCGGTTCTGGCTCCCGCGGGCTCGCTCAAAGATGATAGAGGAATGAGAGGAGTCGCTGCCGCAGGCCCGGCTGAAGCCCGGGGCCTTGATACGAACCTATTTGCACTGCTCCTATGGTGCTGAGGTAGGCCAGACGCAAGTATTCGGTCAAACCTAAAGAGCCTTTTGACGGATACACCTGCACAGGCAGGAGTGCCTGTGCCACAAAATCCTTTCAACACCGTTCTTCGCAGGCGGGGGCGCCTGCGGTCCACAAATCATTTTGGTCATTGGGGCTCGCATTGGCTGAGCCCGTGAGACATTTTTTAAGAGAACGCCTTGCGTCAACATGGCAGAGGACACATTCTCGGGATCTTTCGACTCCGCCTTAGGTCGCGTTCGCTCCTTTGCGTCGCTCAAGATGACAGAGGTTAAAGGAGTCGCTGTTGCGGCCCGGCTTAAGCCCGGTCCCCGATACGAACCTATTTTGTGCCGCCCCTCCGGGGCTCAACTTGTTTTTGCACGCTAACCCAGCGCTCGTACGCTGGGCTCAATAATTTCGCGCCTACGGCGCTTGAGTATCGAGACCTGTTCCGGTTTGTTGCGATATTAACCCCCGATGATCTCTTCATGAGGTCACAGCAACGGCAGATGATGCCATTCGGCGGCGCAGGCGCAATTGGCGGAAGCGAGCCACTACTGACAGTCCGCCGAGCACAGCCCAAAGGCCTCCGGAGGCAATAGCAAATCCCGTGGTGGTGTTGGTATAAATTTGCGCCGGATGACTGAGGGCGTAGCCGAGAACCACCGCAACGCCACCCAGCATCAGCAGGCCCCCTATGGTGGCCTCCATCAGGGTAATCCGCAGGCCAAGCTGGCGGTCACCAAGGGCAAGAAGAGCGTCGACCGCGCGACCAGCGAACCACCAGAAACCCAGGGCAAGCACGGGCCACGAGAGAGCGCTCCAAACAAGCCCGCTGATGAATGAGGGATGCCAGTCAAATTTATCAGCGCGAAGGAGATTGACGGGAACCTGCAGCAGATCGCCGGGAAGATTCAGGACGCGGATGATCCTCAAAGTTTGACTGTAGAAGCTACAGTTAACAGGAAGAGTATGGACCAGAGCGGTCATGAGCCAGCAGAGCGTGAGTTCGCCAAGCGGAAATATCCAGCGGAACGGGATGGGCCGGCGCGAGAACACGGAACAAGCTTACACCGGCTTCCAAGGGATCGGTCCATCTCTTTGCCTCCCTACTCCCGGGCTGAGGAGTACGCCCGGTCGCTTAACGGTCGTCGGGATGACGATGCCTGGATGGCAGATGAGCTTGGGGTAGAAAATGGGCTCGGATAGAAGATTCCGGCTTAGGGGCAGATGAGCTTGCGCCCTGCAGCTCTCAAAATTGGCCATTTTGGGGTACATCGCGCCTAAGGCGTAACTCCTAGACGAATAAGGTGTTTCACTGCTGGCAAGAGAAATACTAACTATTTAGTTCACAACAGCTTCCAAGCGCTGTAAAATACCTTAGAGATTAGGGTATTTTCCGGTTACCTGAAGAGTAAAATGACCGGGGAACGGCCGCTCTCGTCAATCAAAGTTCAGGAAGTGCCAGTGACCGCTGTACCGCCGTTCAAGGAATCGTCTCGAGAGTTGATCGCCGAAGTTGCGCGAGCGCTAGAACCTTATTTCCCAGACATTACAAACAAGTGGCGTGACCAGCTCACAAGAGAATTTGGCTTTGATGGCCGGACCTTAGCCGCAGTGGAACGCCTGACCCTGGCCGCCGGATGCTCTTATTTCTGCCACAACGATTACCCCGGTTTCCAGGAAAATTTGCAGTACTTTGGCACAAGGCTTTCAAAGCTGCAGGTGGACACGCGCGCGGTGGCGCGAGCGCTGGAGCTGTACCAATCCTGCTGTGAACCTTATATTGCCGGACTGTTCCCGGAGCGCGAAGCGGAAGCCAAAGCAGCGTTGGAAATGCTGTCTTCGGTTTCTTTCGTAATTATTTCAGGCGCGTATTTTGATTCCAAGACGCTGGAGTCTTCCGCTCTGCTGCATTTGCTGGATGCCGAGTTGGCTTCCGCCGACTTGAGCGCGCTGCTGAATAAAGTCCTGGACATCACGACTCAGACATTCCAGGCGTCGCTGGGCATCATCCTTCTGAGCGACGCTGAGATTGGCGGCTTGCGGATTTCCGCTTCAGTGGGTATGGACGCAGAGGTGCCGGAAGATTTTAAGATCGAACCAGGAATTGGTTTTTCCGGGAAGATCGCGCAGAGCGGCGAGCCGAACATGATCCTGGATACCAGCGTGGATACTGGCGTGTTGCGGCCGATGATCCGCATTAAAGCCAAGTCTCTGTGGGGCGTGCCGCTGAAAGCGGATGGCGAGACGATTGGCGTGATGGTGATTGGCTTTCCCAAACCTTATGAATGGCTGCCGACAGAACGCGAATTGATGCGCGCCATTGGCGATCGCACAGCGCTGGCGATTGAACGCGCGCGCATGACGGACGCGTTGCGCGAGCGCGAACAGAGAATCGCGGAACTTTCAGGACATCTTTTGCGGGTGCAGGAAGAAGAGCGCAAACGCATTAGCCGCGAGCTGCACGACGAAACCGGCCAGGCGCTGATGGTGATCCGGCTCTACCTGGGAATGATGGAAACCGGAAGCACCGCTAAGAACGTTCGCGGAAAAATTCGCGAGACAGTGGAAGTGGTGGACAGAACGATTGAGGGCATCCGCAGAATTATTGGCAAGCTTTCTCCGCTGGTGCTGCAAGAGCTGGGATTGGTGGCGGCGATCCGCAAAGAAGCGAAAGATTTTGCCCGCAATACGGGCGTGAAAGCGCGCGTGCTGATTGCCGAAGACGTTGGCCGGCTGGCGTCAGGCGCCGAGCAGGCGATTTATCGAGTGGTGCAGGAAGCGCTGCACAACGTTGCCAAGCACGCGCAGGCAAAGAACGTCACAGTCCAGGTGGAGCGCGCGGACAAGTTGGTGCAGGTGATAGTGGAAGACGATGGCGTTGGAATACAGGCGCGCAGCAGCAACTCTCGCGATAACTCTTTTGGGCTGGCAGGAATCAAAGAAAGAATAGCAATGTTGGGCGGGACCTCACGCGTGATCTCGACCAAAGGGAAAGGCACGCGAATCGAAATAAGTGTACCCGCGGGCGATGAAACGCAAGTTGTGGACCGTCCGCTGGCGCACGCGGCACACGCAGTGCAGAGGCCGAATTAAAGAAAAGGACACTCCCCCATGCCGAAAATAAAATGCTTACTCGTAGATGATCACACGCTGTTTCGCCAGGGCGTACGCCGGTTGCTGGAAAGCGAAAGCGATTTTGAAGTCGTGGGCGAAGCGGCCGACGGCGGAGAAGCCGTGGAAAAAGCTCGCGAACTGCGGCCGGACATCGTACTCATGGATATCGGGATGCCGGGACTGTCGAGCTTTGAATCCGCGCGGCAGATCAAGAAAAACCGCATGGAAACGAAGATCCTCTTCCTGACTATGTATGAAGACGAAGATTATTTGGTGCAGTGCCTGGAGGTTGGCGCGTCGGGCTATGTGCTGAAGGATACGCCTGCGCCGCAGTTGCTGACTGCGGTGAAGGACGTCTATAAAGGCGGAAAATATTTGAGCTCCCAGGTGCTCGGCAAGCTCGTGGAAGATTTCCGGTCGCGCGTGCGGGACACCAGGATGCGGCCACGGATATCTACGCTAACGCCGCGCGAGAGGGAGATCCTGAAGCTGCTGGCGGAAGGAAATTCCGTGAAGGAAATCGCAGTGATCCTGGGACTGAGTGTGAAAACCGTGGAAGCTCACAAATTCAACCTGATGCGCAAGCTCGATATTCACAACAAAGCTCAGTTAGTTACATATGCAATTCAGAAAAAGATCATCAAGATTCCAGTAAACCAATAGTTGTTGTACCCTCCCCCCAAAGACGGCGCTCGCAAGAGCGCCGTTTTCATATATACAGTTTTGCTTTATCCGCTAGCACGCTGGAGCAGCGCTCCTTCAATGGCTGCCAGCATGGCGGAAAGCCTTGCGCCCTTGGATACAAAGCTGTTGAACAGCGCTAATTCTTCCGCGCAAGGTGCCGCTCCGCCAGTATGGAGAATGATCGGCACTTGCTTATTGATTCGCCGCAACTGCATGGCTACGGTGCTGCCGTTGAGTCCTGGCATTTCGTAATCCAGCACCACGGCATGGACAACGTGAGCGGAAAACTTTTGGATCGCTTCTGCGCCGCCGCACGCGGTTAACACATGGTATCCCGCGCTACTGATCAGGTCCGACCACGAATCTAATATTAGGGGATCATCATCCACGCACAGGATGGTTTTCTGCCGTCCTGCCGAATTTGCATGGCAGCTACTCATGGCTGCCTCCGTTGCTTGCCGCCGCGCGAATCGCGCACATCAGAACCGGCACTGCGCCAGGCGCGCTGGCATTTGACAACAGGCACGACACAGGGGTGAAAATTGCGTATCGTCCAATCATTTCAGCAACCTCATGTTGTTTCCAGCGGCGGCGGCCAGCAGGATTGATGAGATCAAAATCTCTTCCCGCATAATTGCCAATACACAGCTGTGAACGAAGTGAGGTGTCGCGGTGTATCCGCCGGATTTTCAGGATGCGCGCGCCCTGTCTCGATCAGGAATGGATCGCGGGAAACCACGAAAAGGCCGAGCATCCGTTCGATATGTTCAAAATAGAACAGCGCATTTGAATCCGTCTGTTCGGTATACAACAGATGCATACATCATAACTAAAAAAATTGATTCCGTGCAGGAACAGCTGCTTCTTGTTAAAATTTTTTAATGGAATTGTGCATGCAATTTCACTCATCCCAATTTTTATTGATTTAGAGTCAAGAGATTCCCAGCCGGTCAAACTCTTTTCGAATCGTCTGGTAACACTCGCAAGCTGCTTTTTCCAGGCCTTTCCTGTCCTGGATAGTAACTTTTCCGCGCGAGTAATCAATCAGTCCGGACTGATGCAGAATTCCCGCTGCCAGCGTCACAGTGGATCGTGGCGTTCCCAGCATGTGGCCAAGGAATTCGTGAGTGATAGAAAACGTGTCAGAGTCCATGCGGTCATGGCACATCAGCAGCCAGCGCGCCAGTCGTTCTGCAATGTCATGCAGCCGATTGCAGGCCGCGGTTTGCCCCGTCAGTACCAGGTTCGCCTGAAAATACCGGTTAATTCTTTTCTGTAGCGTTCCAGCCCTCTCAAATTCGTCCACAAGGTGATGCGCCTTGATTTTGAAACCCTTGCCGGGGATCTGCATGAATGTCCGCGTCGGCATGGTTTTGGTGCCCAGCAACACGGGGAATCCTACCAACCCGTCATTCCCGGTAATTCCCGTTTCCACCATGTTTCCATTGGACATCGCCACTACCACTGAGGCAAGGCCTGTCTCCAAAAAGTATGCGTGGGTGATTTCTTGTCCAGGATCCAGCAGTGTCTTTCCTGCCGGAAGGTCCAGCGGCAACAAATGCGGAGCCAAACGCATTATTTCCGCCCTCTGCAATGAAGCGAGGATTCGATTTTTATACATGCTCCGGGATTCAATCGCTGCAGGCATGGTTCTCCTTCGCACTGATCGCGTGGTCTTTTTAAGACCAGCACCTCAACGCGCAAGGATCTTTTCGCTTGCATGCGTATGAAGTTGTACTCTGATCATATGCGCGGGGGGAGTAGGCTGTATGTTCTATACCGAACTAAAGGGCGCATGATATTAGGTGGGCGAATCAGCATCGGCAATGGCCATTAGACAATATCCAGCCGATTTTTGGACGCTATAGTGCACACAACGCGTGCTATTTTTGCTTCTCCTCCGGTGGCACTTCTTTCACGCCCGGCAGGATGGTAAACGTTGAACTGAATTTCTTATAGTTGGAGAAAGTATCTTCCTGCTCAATCGCTTCATTCTTGAATAGCGCGATCCGCGCTCCCCCGTTGATATAAAGCCGACGCAGCAGCCACACTTCATCGTTTAAATGCATCTGCTGGAAGTTGAAGCGCGAGCCCGGATGTATGCGGAACAGGAACAGCCCGAATGAGATCGTGTCGGTGGCCTCAGCCTCAACGCGAATCCAGTTGTACTCTTTCTTGTCGATCCACATCTTGCCTTTGATCTTCTTCAGGATTTCGGCGTGTGGTTGCGTCGGCTTAAAGTCTTTGCGCGGCGTAGCTTCTATCACCCACGTATTCACGCCTTCCAGCTCTTCTTCTCCCACAATACTGAAGTCATAGGCATTCGCCACGTCCAGCCGGTATGCGCGGTTTTCCTGGCGTTCTTTTTTCTCTTTCTCCGCGCGTTTCTCTCGCGCTTCAGGGCTCTCATTGCGGTATTTGGCCAGGAATTTTTCCAGCTTCTCGTCTTCTTTCTTCTTTTCCTTATCGTCGAGCGGCTTATCGTTCACCATGATGAGCCGGGAATATTCCTCTCCGTAATAAAAACCAATATCGAAGGTCTTTACCTCGGTCGACTTCACGTTTCCGTTCTTGTCCAGGTGCTTGATGACCTCGCGCTGCTGGCACGTGTAATTTCTCGCCAGGTCCAGCGTCTGTCTGTCGATTTCCATGGACCTGCGCACAATCTCTTTCGGATCGTTGGTCGGCGTAAACCGCGCCACAGCCATTTCCGCCGGGCTTGGCTTATGAGTATTTGCAGTGGGCGTAGCCGCGGGCGTTGGCAATGTCTGGGCTGCAGGCGTCGGCGAATTTTGGGCCAAAGCTGCGGGCGCGCCTGAAGACGGAGCCTCCTGTTGAGCACACGCTATTGGGACCGAAAGCGCCATCACAGCGCAGCAGCCAACCTCTATCAACCATTTTTTCATCACGGATGCCGGTAGTTTCTTTACCAGTGTAGGATGAGTTGCATTGTTCCAACAACCAGCAATGGACAAAAACGGCGGACACCACTTTGCGACCTTTGCGTCCTCTGCGGTAAATTCCCACCTCAAGTATCATCATTTCAGTGCCGGTGGCTATTCGCCGCAAGGCCGGCTTGCGCGCCGAGCGGCTTGCAGTAAGGGCTCGTAACTCTTCAAGGGAAAATATGCTTCGTAAGCGGTTTGGAGCGAAGCGACAGAAATGTTGGACCTCAACACAGAAGTCAAATTCGTTAAAGGCGTTGGCCCGCGCGTTGCCGAATGGCTCGCGCAAAAGAACATCTCCACCGTTGAAGACCTGCTCTATTACCTGCCCTTCCGCTATGAAGATCGCCTGAACCCGCGCGGCATTGGCGAGCTGCGCCCCGGAGAGATGGCCACTGTCATTGCAGAAGTCCGCAATTCCGCCGTCTTTCGCACGCGCAACGGCATGCCCATCTTTGAATTGGTCGCGGGCCAGGGACGCTCTACTCTGAAATGCATCTGGTTTCACGGTGAATATCTGCGTGACCGCTTCAAACCCGGCCAGCTCGTCGCGCTCTATGGCAAGGTTGAAGAAGGATGGAAAGGCCGCGGATTGCAGATCACGCAGCCGCAGTTTGAACTTCTGGACGGAGGCGGTGAAGCCGAGCTTGATCTGGAAACCGCCAAAGACATTGAATCGCTCGAAGTCGGCCGCATCGTGCCCATCTATGAATCAGCCGCCAATGCCAAGCTCACCTCGCGCTGGTTTCGTCGCATCATTCATGGTGCGCTGGAAAATTTGGCGGCGGATATTCCTGACGGCATCCCG
Organism: Terriglobia bacterium; assembly: GCA_020072645.1. Taxonomy (NCBI): domain Bacteria; kingdom Pseudomonadati; phylum Acidobacteriota; class Terriglobia; species Terriglobia bacterium. The sequence continues at coordinate 156,561 of JAIQGK010000010.1, read as the reverse complement.
CCCGCGATTTCCCGCCGACTGAAATTGCTCGACCGCCGGCCCGCTTTTGCCCAGGTGCATTTCCCGCCTGAAGGTGAATCCTTTGCCGACCTGCAAAATCACGCTACGCCCGCGCACAAGCGTCTGATCTTTGAAGAGCTGTTCTTTCTTGAAGTGGGACTGGAGCTGAAACGCCGCAAGATGCGTGAGCGTCCCGGCATCTCCTTCGCGCTCACGGAACAAGTTCGCGACGCTTTGAAGAAGACTTTGCCTTTCAAGCCCACCGGAGCGCAAAAACGCGTGCTGGGAGAAATCGCGCATGACATGCAGCACCCTTCTCCCATGCGCCGTTTGCTTCAGGGTGACGTGGGCTCGGGCAAAACCATCGTCGCCCTGCAGGCCGCCACCATTGCCATTGAAAATGGCTATCAGGTCGCATTAATGGCGCCCACGGAAATCCTGGCCACGCAGCATTATTTTTCCGCTCGGCGAATCCTTGAAGATGTCGCCGGCTACCGCATCCTCCTGCTCACGGGCTCGCTGGACGAAGACATGAAGCGCAGCGCCCGCCGCCACATTGCTCGTGGTGACGTGCATCTGGTCATCGGGACGCACGCGCTGATCCAGGAAAAAGTTGAGTTCAATAAGCTCGGCCTGGTCATTGTCGATGAGCAGCACCGCTTCGGCGTAATGCAGCGTTTCAAGCTCATGAAAAAAGGCGACGCCGAACCAGACACGCTCGTCATGACCGCTACCCCCATCCCGCGCACACTGGCGCTTACGCTCTATGGCGACCTTGATACCAGCGTGATTGACGAGATGCCGCCCGGGCGCACGCCCATCACCACGCGTAAAATTTCTGACCAGCGTGCCGGCGAAGTCTGGGACTTTGTGCGCAAGCAGGCCAAGCTTGGACGCCAGATTTATGTCGTCTATCCGGTGATTGAAGGCGCTCCGGCGGAGCAGCAGGAAATGGAATTTGCCGCCGAGCCCGCGGGCGCGCGCTCAAAAACAGGGCTCAAGGCCGCGCTGCACATGTATGACGAACTGCGGAAGAAAATTTTCCCTGACCTGCGCGTCGGCTTGCTGCATGGCCGCATGAGCGCGGAAGAAAAAGAACAGACCATGCACCGCTTCAAAGCCGGAGAGATTGACGTACTGGTTTCCACCACGGTCATTGAAGTTGGCGTGGACGTGCCCAATGCCACCGTAATGGTCGTGGAGCACGCGGAGCGCTTCGGCCTCTCGCAGCTCCACCAGTTGCGCGGACGCATTGGACGCGGCGCGGCCAAATCTTATTGCGTGCTCATGACCGGCGGCAAGGTCTCGCCGGAAGCCGAGCGCCGTCTCAAAGAAATGGTCCGCACGCAGGATGGCTTTGAAATCGCTGAGCTTGACCTTGAACTGCGCGGCCCCGGTGAATTCTTTGGCACCAAGCAGGCGGGCATGCCCGGCCTCCGCATCGCCAATATCCTGCGCGACCGCAACCTGCTTGAACTTGCCAAAGTTGAGGCGGCAAAGCTGGTGTCAGAATCCGATCCGGAAATTACTCTCGCCGATCGCCAGCGCGTCATGCAGCACCTCCGCCAGCACTGGCAGAGAAGGTATGGATTGGTGGAGGTGGGGTAAGCGAGCACTCAGCCGTCAGCCAAAACTTCCTTACCGCAACGGACGCGAAGGACGCAAAGGATGAACGAATCATGGAGAGACGTGGATCCTTAGGGGAAGTGCAAGTCGGCTTTCAATGTACTGACCATAACTACGGATCTAAATTCAAGCTGACCTCGCGACCAGAACTCCTAACTCCTTCGCGCCCTTAGCGTCCTTTGCGGTGAATGTTTTTAGGTAGTTTTCTTCCTGGGAGCCTGAACCTGCCACTGATTCATTTAATTCGTGTTCATTCGCGAAATTCGCGGCTAACGTCTTTTTTGATCTGCGGCTATCAGCGAAAATCTGCGGCGAGGTTCTTGTGGAATAATATTGTCGATGGCGACCACCCCCAAATCCGATCTCTACCGCCTGCTCCCCTCAGTAGATGAGCTGCTGAAAAGCTCCGATCTTGCTGAGCTGCTGGCGCGTGAAGGCCAGCCGGCAGTCACCGAATCTGTCCGCGCCGTGCTGGCAAGCCTGCGCAATGAGATCAACTCAGGCACGCTCGGCACGCAGCAAGCCGTGGAACTTGCGGTTAAGCACCTCCCGGAAGCCGTCGAACAGCACCTCAACCGCGCGATGGAATTTTCACTCAAGCCGGTTATCAACGCCACTGGCGTAATCCTGCATACGAATCTTGGACGTGCACCGTTGGCTGAATCGGCCATCAAACGCATCGCGGAAGTTGCGGGCGGTTATTCCAATCTTGAATTTGATATTGCCGCCGGCGAGCGCGGCAAGCGCGACGTCCACGTAGAGCGCCTGTTCTCGCGGCTGCTCAATCAGGAGGGCGTCAGCGGCATTCGCACGGTTGTCGTCAATAATTGCGCGGCGGCGGTCATGCTGGCCCTGAACACGCTGGCTGAAGGCGGCGAGGTGATCGTTTCCCGCGGAGAGCTGGTAGAAATCGGCGGCTCATTCCGCGTGCCGGACGTGATGGCCAAATCCGGCGCGGTGCTGCGCGAGGTAGGCACCACCAACCGCACGCGCCTGGCCGACTATGAAAACGCCATCACCGACAAAACCCGGCTGCTGCTGCGCGTGCATCGCTCCAACTTCGCCATCATCGGCTTTACCGAGCAGCCGTCACTGGAAGAACTGGCTGCCCTTGGGCGCAAGCACAATATTCCTGTAATGGAAGACCTGGGCGGCGGCGCAATGATTCCCCTGCGCGCGCTGGGCGTGAATGAAAGTGGCGTAATGGATAGCCTCCGCGCCGGGGCCGATATCATTACTTACAGCGGCGACAAGATGTTGGGTGGCCCGCAGGCCGGCCTGCTCAGCGGACGTGAAGCGCTGATCAAGCGCGTGCGCTCCAATCCTCTCTTCCGCGCCCTTCGCGTGGACAAGCTCACCTACGCGGCGCTCGAAGGCACCTTAATGGAATACATCCGCCAGAACCACGATGCGATTCCCTTTGCCCGCATGATGCGCTTGCCCGCCGAAGAGATTCGCGCTCGCGCGGAAGCCATGAAGAACCAGCTCAGTGGCGCGGCCCATTTGAAGACCACGATCATCTCCGGTGAATCGCTCGTAGGCGGCGGTTCCGCGCCCACTTCTTCCCTGCCGACTTTTCTGCTGGCTGTTACCGCTGAATCTCTCAGCGCGGACGAACTGGCCGCGCGCCTCCGCCACAACAATCCGCCGATTATTACGCGCGTGGAAGACGGCCGCGTGCTTCTGGATCTGCGCACTGTCTTGAATCCGTCGGAAGAAGCGCACATTGTGCGTGCGCTACTTGGCGTAGCGCCTTAAACCATTGAATTTTGTGGCACAGGCACTCTTGCCTGTGCGTGTTGGAATCTATAAGGAGGCATGCACAGACAGGAGTGTCTGTGCCACATTCTGCCCAGACCGACTCCTTACCTGGCTTTCAACAAACTTTCCGTTGACTCAGAAACCAAATACGGCGCGCCTTTCGTCCCAAGTATTTACTCGTCTTTCTGCGAACGCTATATTTCCACTATGCCTGCTTATCTCGACTGGGTGCGCCCCTTTTGTCTTTCACTTCCCCACGCCACAGAAGACGTTCAGTGGGAGCACAATCTGCTCTTTCGCATCGCCGGAAAAATGTTCTGCATCGCAAATCTTGAACCCGCCGTCAGTCCCACGAAGATTTGCTTCAAGTGCACGCCGGAAAAGTTTGCCGAACTGGTGGAAGTGGAAGGAATCATTCCCGCTCCCTACATGGCGCGCAATCACTGGATCGCGATGATCGAGATAAACTCCCTGCGCCAGCCGGAAATCAAAGAATTAATTCAAGAGTCTTATCAGATGATTCTGGAAAAACTGCCCAAAAAGACGCAGGCTGGTTTGCAGGTAAAGCCCGTTGCGAAAGCAGCCAAATCTAAACCGTCGTCGCCCAGACGTTCTGTAAAGGCTGCAAAAGCTAACCGTTCTTAGCTTTTCGTTCTGGGCTTTACTGTGTCCCACGGCGGGGTGGAGCAGGTCTTTAGACCTGCGGTAAAGCCGATTAGTCTCGCGGCTTTAGCCGCTGAGGTACATTGCACGTGAATACAACCTAAAAAGTCTAAACCGTCGCGGGCTGTGAAACGCCGGCAGTAATCTGCTCCACCGCCAGCCGCGCGGACTTGATGCAGTCCGGCACGCCTATCCCGTGAAATGAATTGCCGACAATATGGAAGCCCGGCATAGCCGCGATGATCTTTTCCATTTCCGCCACGCGGTCCAGATGCCCGGTTTCATATTGCGCCATGGCGCGTTCCCAGCGAAACGTGCGCGCAAATTTTGGTTCGCCCGTCAAACCTAAAATTTCCTTAAGTTCCTGGCGGGCAAACTGCTGCAAGGCTTCATCGCTGTGTGTGAGCAGGTCAGGCATGCGCGAGCTGGAAAAGAAGCAACGTAACAGCTTCTTATCATCCGGCGCGCGATAAGGAAACTTTTTGTGGACGAAGGTGCAGGCCATCATCTTGCGGCCTTCTGATCGCGGCACCAGGAACCCGTGTCCCGCGGGAAGCTCGGCCTGATCATAAGCCAGCGCCACAGCCGCCGTGGATGTGTACTCTATCCGGGCCAAGCCTTCGATCAACGCCGGATGAAACTGCCGCAGCAATCCCGCCGCCGCGGGTGCGGGAACAGCCAGCACAACCTCCTGAAACTTTTCACTGATGCCGCCGCTCTCAATCTGCCAGTCATCATTCACCGGACGCAGAGAAATACTTTGCTGCCGCATGCGAATCGAAGCCTGCGGCAATGCGGCCACTAGTGCTTCCACCATCTGCTGCATGCCGTTTCTTAAAGACGTAAACAATGGCTGCGGTTTGGAGCCTGTAGGAGCTTTGGACTTGAACTGCGCTTTGGCTTTCAACGTCGCACGTACCAGGCTGCCGTGCTGGCGTTCCATCTCGGCAAAGCGCGGCAGCACCGCGCGAATGCTCAGCCGCTCCGCGTTCCCGCCGTAAACGCCCGCCAGCAGCGGCTCGGCTACGCGATCTACCATCTCCTGCCCAAAATGGCGGCGCACAAAGTCGCCCACAGATTCGTCAGTCGCATCTTTGCGCGCCGACGAAAACAATTCCGCCGCCATGCGCAATTTTGTCGAGAAAGAAAACAGCGGCGTGGTCGCCATTGGCCATATGCGCGTCGGCACCATAAATTCCAATCCTTGCGGAATCGGAACCAGCGAGCCCTTCACCAGAATATAAGTTTTGCGGCTGGCGTCATTCGAGGGAATCAGTTGATCGCCAAGGCCCAGTTCCTGGCACAGTCGTGCAGCGTCTGGCTTGATGCTCAGAAACGAATCAGGACCGGCTTCAATCACAAAGCCGTCGCGGCGCTCCGTCTGTATCACGCCGCCAAGGCGGTCAGATTTTTCAAACAACGTCCATTGCAGGTCCGCGCCTGCTCGCCGCGCTCTTTCCAGATAGAAAGCCGCGCTCAGTCCTGCAATGCCGCCGCCGATGATGGCTATGCGCTTCATGCCAGCGACACAATCCCCGAGGCCAGCGCCATGCGCGTCGAAGCCAGCTTGGCCAGCGCCGCAATGAACGTAGGCGAAGTATTCAGCGACTCAGGCCGCCACAGCTTGAGCTGCTGCTCATTGGCAAACTGGCGAAAGTTAATATCAATATCGTAGAGCACCTCAACGTGATCGCAGACAAATCCTATCGGCGCGATCACCACGCCTTTGTGCCCTCGTCTTTTTTGTTCGAGCATCACAGTTTCCACTGTCGGCCCCAGCCACGGGCCGCCGGTCATACCCTGGCTCTGAAAAGCAAAGTGCTGCAGCTCCGGCGTAAGACCGGCAATCCTTTGCCCCACCAGTTGCGCGGTTTCCTTGGCCTGCTTCTCATACGGATCGCCCGCGTGAATCGTTCGCATGGGCACGCTGTGCGCGGTAAAGACTACGGGCAGCGCGCTTCCCATCTCCGCGCTCGCTTGCCGCCACGTTGGCTCTAGCCGCTCCGCAAAAGCCTGGATCAGCAAGGGCTGGTCATGCCACGACTCCACAAATTGCACCGCCATGCCGGGCTTGCGCTCGTCTGCCAGCACCTTGCTGTAAAGACCAACGCTGGTAGAAGAATTCTGCGGCGCCAGGCAGATTGCCACCACTTTCTCAATGCCGCTGGCAGTAATCTGCTGCACCGCGTCGCTGATAAATGGCCGCCAATTGCGCATGCCCACATAGACGGGAAGGCCCAAGCTGGATTGCAGTGCTTCTGCCTGCTGCATGGTAATTTCCGTCAAAGGTGATTTGCCGATGAGCGAATAACGGTGCGTAACTTCCTGCATCACCGCGTCTGGCACCGGACGGCCGCCGGTAATGTATTTCATGAATTCCGGAATATCGGCAGGCGAATCGGGGCTGCCATGGGCAAGCAGCAGGATGGCTGATTTTGAAGCGCTCATTGCGTAGAACTCACGGGGCGGCTCCAGCGGAATAGGCTGCGCTCAATTCTCTAACAAAATCCACCAGCGCGCGAACATTTTCCACCGGCGTTTCCGGCAAAATTCCATGCCCTAGATTAAAGATATGCCCGGGACGCCCGCCGGCCTGCCGCAGAATAGCATCCGTCCGCGCGCGCAGTTCTTTCTGCCCGGCAAACAGCAGCACAGGATCAAGATTCCCCTGCACCGCGCCCTTGAAGTTCAAACTGCTCCACGCCTGATCGAGCGGGAAGCGCCAGTCCACGCCCATCACGTCAGCGCCGGTTTCCTTCATCGAGGGTAGAAGCGTTGCCGTGTCAGTCCCAAAATAAATGATAGGCACACCGGTCTTCTTGAGCCGCTGCACCAAGTCAGTCGAAAAAGGTAGCACGTACTGGCGATAATCCTCCACGCTCAGGCAGCCCACCCAGCTATCAAAAATCTGCAGCGCATCAGCGCCGGCAGTGACCTGCTCCGCGGCATACGCGGCCAGCACGTCAACCAGCTTGCGCATCAGCATCCGCCACGCAACGCTCTCCATATACATCATCTTTTTAGTATGGATGTAATTGCGCGAGCCGCCGCCTTCAATCATGTAGCTGGCCAGCGTGAAAGGCGCGCCGCAAAATCCTATGACCGGCAGCTTGCTGCCAAAATGTTTCACCACGCGGTTGACTGACTCGGCAACATAGCCAAGTTCGGAAGCGCGATTAGTGACCAGCGCGTCGATATCCTTCGGCGCGCGCAACGGTCGCTCAATGACCGGCCCTTCACCGGCTTCAAAACGGAACGGCATGCCCATCACTTCCAGCGGCAGAAGCAGATCCGCAAAGATGATGGCTGCGTCCACGTCCAGTTTTTCCGCGGCGGTGATTGTCACATCAGCCGCGATTTCCGGAGTCTTGCAGATCTCCAGGATGGAATGTTTTTTGCGTACCGCGCGATATTCGGCCATGTACCGGCCCGCCTGTCGCATCAGCCAGATCGGGGTCACATCGACAGGTTCACAGCGGCAGGCACGGACAAATCGTGAGTTGGGAGCGGACATTGTTCTTTTAAATCTATCACGGCTTTCTATAACCCTGAAGCGCAGCGCGTAGTAATAATGCGGCTTGGTTGCCCCTGCCGCGCTTTTTCCTGGACCGTTCCATCCTCAACTTTCTATCTGCTGCATAAGCAAGCTCGTCCGTCATTGCATTCTAAAATGGAACGATTTCCCCGCCGTCTTAGCGGGATTTGGGATTTCAAGAATGTTCATCCGTGGTAGCTTTATTCTGCATGAAAAAGAAGATCCTGCTGGCGTGGAGCAGCGGCAAAGACAGCGCATGGGCCTTGCACGTTCTGCGTCAACAAAACCAGTATGAAATCGCCGGCCTCATGACAACGTTGAATGCCGCGTTTGATCGTGTTGCCATGCATAGCACTCGTCGGGCGCTGGTGGAACTGCAGGCTGAAGCCGCTGGACTTCCACTGATTGTTGCGCCCATTCCATGGCCCTGCTCCAATGCCGAATACGAAGCTGCCATGAAGCTCGTTTGCGATCAGGCGCTGGCGCAAGGTATATCCGCTATTGCCTTTGGCGATCTTTTTCTTACTGACGTTCGCGCCTATCGTGAACGTCAGTTGAAAGACACCGGCCTGGAACCGCTGTTTCCTATCTGGGGCATTCCCACACCGCAGCTTGCACAGGAAATGATCAGCGCCGGCCTGCGGGCAAAACTTGTCTGCGTGGATCCCAAACAAATATCTTCAACCTTTATTGGCCGCGACTTTGACCAGGCGCTACTGCATGATCTTCCCGCAGGCGCCGATCCATGCGGCGAAAACGGCGAGTTCCATTCCTTTGTCTATGCTGGGCCAATGTTTAATCAAGGAACATTCAGCCGGGAGATCCCGATCGTAACTGGCGAAAAAGTTGAGCGCGACGGCTTTTGGTTCTGCGACGTTTTGCCTGCCGTCACCGTGTCCTCACAGATTGCAGGTTAATTGGGCAGAGCAGCGTGGTCCGTCAGGGCCATAGCAAAAAAGCACGGAGAGCCTCATCACTCCCCGCGCTTTATGGCGGCTCTTACTCGGCGTCCACCGTTAGCGGTACGATGAATTCGCATGCCTGAGCTTTATTGCGCCAACTCCAGGGCATTTCTTTCAATGACTCAAGGAAGTCGATAAACTCCCTGTTATTGAGCGACCGTAAGAGCCCGTCGTCATGAGCGCGAATAAAACTCCCGCCATCCGGAACGAGGCAGTTCATCGCATCGCGAACACTTTGGTGGGAATGCCCGCAAGAATAAACGCCGTCGTCCTCGGTCCAACAAGCCACGTAAAAGATCATTGGACGCAGAGCTTATCACATGTATACCATGTCATTATATATCGGTGTAGAAAGTTTTTATGGCAAGCCGCAAGATTCTTAATTCGTGGATTCCCGCTCACCTTTCGGCGCACGCCTGCGTGCCATCCGCACGGAACGAGAGCTGTCCCAGGAACAGCTTGGAAAGATGATCAAGGTCAACCGTAATTTTGTGGGCGAAGTGGAACGCGGAAAACAAAACATCTGTCTCGACAATATCATTCAGCTTGCCCGCGCTCTCAAAATAAATCCCCGCGATTTGTTCGACCTCTACAAGAAATAAAGAACGCCGTCCCCCGAAAATTGACTATTCCCAACCGTCTGACCCAATGGGATCGCCGGCAGGAGGTGTGGCCGGGGCCGTCACATGGACTTCGGCAGGGTTTTTCTCAAAATGATCGATTTGATTTTTCGCGAAGAAAAATTCGGCTCGGGTTGGCACATCCTTTAGCAGGCTCTCCTGCGATGCAAGCCACTTCTTCAATTCATCAAGCTTGAGCGACGCCACAGCGCGGACCTGGCTGGACGCGTGTTCATCTGCGGCAAGTGTCATCAGGTGGCTAAGCACAACCGCGTTGACTGTGCGTTGAATCGCGCCGCTGTATCCCGCCGCGGCTGGAGCTTTCCATGTTGCAGCCAGCACCTCATCCAGCAGTTCGTCAAAGCCGGGATTGCTGGCATCACGGGCGTGGTACTCAAGCATGCGTTGGGCGCGCTCAGGCTGAAACAAAAGCTGCACGACGATTTCCGCCGCTGCCTCTGCGGGCGCCAGAGAATCAAATGCCGGTGAAGTCCGGCGCGCAAAGTTTTCCTTGGAGCTGGGATACTCCGGAGGCCGGGGAGGAATGATATTCAGCAGCGGTTGGGGGACGGCGAGCGCCTGCGGTGAAAGTGTTTTCAGGATCGCACGAAGGGCCTGGCGCTGCTGGGCAGCGGGAACAATTACAGGGTCTTTGCGGTTTGGCCCGCGAAGGTCAAAAGTGTAATTCAGTCCGCCAATGGATTTTGCCACGGCCGTGACTTGGTAGCGATGATAAAGATAGATGGGCGCCAGGACGTCTTCCAAAGTGGCCATGGGCGTGTGTTCACGGATGGCATTTTCTGAGAGATTTTTTAGCGCGGCCTGCCGCACAGCCATCACCTGCTGCAACCCATCAAGGTCATTGCTGCCGGTGTCCCACAGATGCGAAATCGGGCTGGCTGAGCCGAGCGGACGTGCATCCTGATCAGTGAGATAAAGCTGGCCGCTTGCAAATGAGTCATCCAGAATTTTATCCAGCGCCTGCGTTTCATTGGTTCCTGCAGGGAAATCACGGTATCCGTAAGTGATGGCCGTCTTGTCCCATGCGCCAATGCCGACGGCATAGGCATTTGAAACATCGGGCACGCCATCGGCGCCCACGCTGACTGTCGGTGGCGGATAGTCCATCACAGACGCCCGGTTCACGATGCTGGCGGCATAGTTGTGCATCAAGCCCAACGTGTGTCCCGTTTCATGCGCTGCGAGCTGGCGAATGCGCGCCAGCGCCATGGCATTGGCTTTGGCCAGCAGCGAAGGATCTTTGCCGAACGGATCAAGAAGTCCCTGCGCAATAAGAAATACCTGCCGGATGCGCAGCGCATCAAGACGCACATGACCATTGATGATTTCTCCTGTTCGCGGATCGATCACGGCGTTGCCAATGGACCATCCTCGCGTGGAGCGTGGCACCCATTCGACCACGTTGTAACGTACGTCCATGGGATCAATGCCTTCAGGCAGCAGCTTGACCTGGAAAGCGTCCTTGTAGCCCGCGGCGGTAAAAGCCTGGTTCCACCAGCTAACGCCTTCAACCACGGCAGAGCGAATCGGCTCTGGGATGGCACGGTCCACGTAGTAAACGATCGGCTTCACCGGCTCGCTCACTGCGGCGGAAGGATCTTTTTTTGCCAGCCGATGCCGCGCGATTTCGCGCTTGACGATTGGCTCATCGACTGGCGCGGCAAAATCCATATAGCGGATGCCGAAATATCCTGAACGCGGATCGTAAGCGCGGGTGTGAAATCCTGCAGCGGGCGACTGAATAAAAGAAATATGCTCGCGAACAGTAATGGCGTGCGGTTCAGGCGTGACCTGCCTGACGAAATTGCCGGGCTCTTCACCCACAAAAGTAAGGGTTGATTCGATATCGGTGTTCTCAGGAAAGTTTTTTGTGCGCGGCAGATAAATGGCGGAGCGCGTTGGCTCTACTTTGTATTTGCCCTGCTTGGCAGCGGCGATTCTGGCGGCCACCCCGTGAACATCGCTCAAAAAGAATTTGGTGGCGTCCACCAGGACAGCATCGCCTTCTTCCGCTGCAACCTCAAAACCCCAGAGCACGGACTGCGGAAAGGCCGCCCGCACAGCGCTGCGCTGATCCGCGTCGTCCGTAACGGCGCGATAATTTTCATTTTCCGCCACCAGCAGCACCTGTTTGCCGCTGCGCTCAAAGTGGACGACGTAACTTTCCCCCGGCTCACCCCGGTCCAGGCCAATATCGTTGGAGCCCACGCCGCTGGGAAGCGACTCATACAAAATGAATGGCGTCTCCCACTTGTCTTTGTCAATTCGCAACCAGAGCGTGCCTTCGCGCGCGTCCCAGTAGTCGGTAAAGAATCCGGGATTACTCTGCATGCCGGCGGTCTTCTCGGCGATGGTCGGAAGCGGTTTTGACGGGTCTTTGTGCGCCGGGTTTTGCGCGGATAAAAGAGAAGCAAATGTAATGACTGCGGCCAAAGCGGCGAGAACGCGCTGCATTCTGAAAGATCCTCCACGATAGGTCCTACATGCAAAGAACGGTCAATTACCTGAGATCGAAACTTTATGGACGAGATAGCTTATCTTGTCGCGAGATTTTTATAAAATCGCGGGCTCACGTACCGGCGAACCGGCGGGACGTTAAATGAGTCATTGCCCCTGGTCTCCGAGGGATATCAATCGCGGATTTAGAATCCTCTAGGGACGTCCCGTAAACTCGTACACGGCGCCAGAAAGGAAATTCCAACCGATGAAAACAAAATCGAATGGTTTAAACAAACATGAGGTTTCCGAGGAAAGACCACTGCGTTCGGTTGCGAAAAAGCGGCGCCTGCCTGAACAGATAGACTTTGGAGCTGGTTTCCACACGGATAATCGTGCCCGATTCGTTACGAGACACGATATCCGCCTAATCGTAGGCATGATGTCATTTACGTTAGTAACTATATCCACGATGCTACATTTCGAATCGACGGCTGGATCTGCGTGGCAAGTCACTTGTCCTTTCACTAAACCGAGCGCGGTGGGAGCTTTATCGAGCAGTTGGTTTGGATTTGGTCTATATTCGCAGCGAACTTACTATTTCTCGGGTGGTGTCGCTACGACTGGAACTGAGTCACTTGTCGCTACTCCAAAAGAAATTCCTCCGAGCGCCAAAGGTGACCATCTTCAAATTGCAAACACTGGGTGAACAATGGGAGCAGTCTGACGACGAAGAGATCATCATTGATTTTAGCTGGTACTCCAGACTTATCCTTCGTGTCGGATCAGAGTTCAAAATCAGGCTGCGAGATCTAACTATGCATCGGGGATCGGTTCGCAAGGATTCCAAATTTGATCTCGCTTAGCGGCGGTAACAAGGGGTGTAGTGCTAATCTTGTGAATTTGCAGGCGAGGACCATCTGGCGGAGAGGGGGGATTCGACCTACCCACATTTTTGCAAATCTCTGAAAATCATTTATGACGATGATGGGTATTATTTCAAAACCAATGATGACCGAATAAATCCAGATTCTCGCGAAGACCATCGTTAGGGAGGATCAGTTGCGCTCCGGCTAGAAATCCCGACCCACAGCCCAACCCACAGCATTCGTGGTCTTGTGCGACTTACGCGTACTTTGGCAGTCCCCGCGTCCTTGTAAAACCTAGTATCGTCACCCTGTCTCAGCAGAGGCCCCAACTTGGTTGGAGTACCATGAACCCCGCCCACAGCAACCCCAGTTCAGAGTTGAAGATTTGGCCGGAAATAGCACCGAATACGCCGTTTTTGCCGGTTTGTTTCGGTTGCTAACACCAGCATGAAAACAAATCCCCGGCTGCTTTTCAGCTTCCATGGCATGGAAGAGGTCGTCGGTTCGATCCCGACCAGGTCCACCATTTTACCCACCTAGAATCAATCGCTTCCAGAGCATTTGCTCGAATCGTACAAAAATCGTACAACCGACCCGGCAGTGATGATCGAAAATTCTCTCTGTTTACACCCGTCATTACCGGCCTTGCACGCGCACAGATAAGATCGTCAACAAACTCAACTTTGGTTTCATCTTTGAGCCGGTCCCCTCCGCTCGATACGCTCAAGGATGATTTGGTCTTGTGAAAATGAGTCCGCATGGACTCGATGTAATGGACGGCCTCGGACGCCTCGACTGCCCGCCATTCCGTCACGATGTGATAAGTCGCGGGAAGCCACCCTGGAACTCTGCGGCGGAGTGCTTGAATTTGAAATTTTTGCTTTCTGAGTGTCACAAATCGGATTCCTAGCCTGTCTCTTTATCAAGGGTCTGATGGGAGAAATTACAGGCCCGATGGGAGAAATGCAGCGGAAAGGTGTTTCTCTTTTTGGGAAAAAAGATTTTCAAAACACATTACGAAGCTGGATCCATAATATAATTTATGAACGTGCGAAGCGTGGCATCTGGAAGGTCTATCCCGAGTATTACGCCAGCCAGCATTGCTGTGGAGTTCAGCCTGGATGATTTCCTGAAGTGGCGGCCTTTGCTGCTTTCAATAGCGTACCGAATGTTGGGGAGTTTGGCTGACGCTGAAGACATCCTGCAGGACGCATTTCTCCGTTGGCAGCAAGCCTCTTCCGGCGAAATACGCTCTCCTAAAGCGTTCTTAGTCACAGTAGTCACGCGTTTATGCATCAACCATTTGCAATCTGCGCGCGTGCAACGGGAGCAATATGTTGGGGAATGGCTCCCGGAGCCTGTGGTGACTTCTGCTGGGAACGATCCATCGCTTCCCCCCCAGATGGATGAATCCCTCTCTTTGGCATTTCTATTCCTCCTAGAACGTTTGACGCCGGTTGAGAGGGCTGTCTTTTTGCTTCGAGAAGTGTTCGACTATGAATATTCGGAGGTTGCAAAAATTGCCGGACAGAGTGAAGTCAATTGCCGCCAGATCTTCCGCCGGGCTAGATTGCATATCAAGAACATGCGGCCGAGATTTGATGCTTCTCCAATAGCGAAGGAGAAATTGCTACGGCAATTTATCGATGCTTCTTCTCGCGGTGACATAGAAGGACTTTTGCAGCTTTTTTCCAGCGATATCGCGGTGCATACCGATGGTGGTGGTAAGGCTTCCGCATTGATGAACCCAGTGTTTGGCCGCGAACGTGCAGCCCGGTTAATGGCTGGAGCGGCCAGGAAGTTCAGGCCTGAAGGTGCGATCCTGCAACTCAGGCAAGTCAATGGCCAGCCAGGTTTCATCACTTGCGTAAACGGGCAGGTCAGAACTGTGATTACGATGGATGTTGTCGATGGACAGATCTGTCGTATCTATATTTTGCGAAACCCGGATAAGTTGCACCATGTCGCGCCATTGGCATGCTGATTCTTTTCAACTAAAAAAGGTGAGTGTCACAAAACTGGTTCCATCGGTTATGTTCAATGTTTTACCTTCGGGCATAGAAACGCTAGAAAAGGAAATATATCGCGACTGTCCTTAGGCCCCGCCAAACCGATCGCGTCGCGACAAATATTTTCAACTACATAAGTCTGCATTGTGTCGCATCGCATCTGGCATTGTGAGGAAACCGCTTGGGTAGAGGCGACCTTGCGTCGCTGGTCGCAAGTCTCAAATTTGGGAACCGAGAATGCCAGGGCTTTCCTAGTCTCTACCGTGGCGATGCTCAGTCTTGATCGCCTGCAGCACATCGAAGGGTTTGTGGAATCACGCATGCCTCCGTGGCCGCGGGCGCCAGGGTTTCAATCTTCAAAGGGTGTACGCTCAAAAAAGTCTATTCCCAACGCATGTCTCAGGATTTTGGATCGCCTTGCTCCGGTAGAGCGCGTGGTTTTTCTTCTGCGCACCATTTTTGATTGCGAATACCGCCGAATTGCCCAAACAACCGGCGAGGACGAAATCGAGTGCCGGCGTATCGTACAAACAAGTCAAGAGATATATGATCCAAAATCGCTCTAGCCTTGAATCGGTCTCATTGCCTCAAAGAAATAGCTGAGGTGACCTGCGTTAGCTAAATCCTCATCCGTACTCGCGCCGAAGTTCTTATCTAGCCCCAAACACGGCCCGCGCTGAAGAGCCGTTTCCTCCATGGGCAAGATGCGCCGGCCTTGATGCGCCTCTAAGTGTCACAAAGCCAGTTCATTCTTTGTCTTTGAAATATTACCGCGAGCACGATGTAGCGTTGTTCTTATATCTCTCATCGATAGGCAACGTCAGCTTCCCCGTGTCTCATAGGAGAGCCCATGTCGCAATCAACTATTGAAGAAATTCCGGCGCGTGAGTTGGAATCTCCAGAGCCGGAATCGAAAGCCGCGCACGTGGCAAAGCCGCAGCGCAAGATCGCGCTGATAGCGATCCCGATCGTACTTATAGCGGGTGCGGTATTGATCTGGAGACTGTTTTTTTCGGCTGCCATTCCTGACAACATCGTCGTCTTGAGTGGAAGGGTTGAGGGCGACGATTCTGCGGTGGCGTCCAAGGTGACCGGGCGAATTCTCGAGGTTAGAGTGCGTGAGGGTGATGTGGTTCGTGAGGGTGACGTAATTGCGCATCTTGACGATGAGCAGATCAAAGACCGTTTGGAGCAAGCCCGGGTTGCAGTCATGGGCGCCGAAGCCAGGGCCAACGCCGCCAAAGCCCAGATCGCGGTGCTGCAAGAGCAATTGCAGCAAGCCCGCTTGCAAATGGAACAGGCAGGGCTGGATGCGCATGGGCGAGTGCAACAAGCAGAGGCTGACTTGGCGGCGGCGGAGGCCGATCTTACGCAACAGGAAGCGGCGTTTCAATTAGCTTCGTTTGACCGAGAAGCCTATATGCAGCTGGCGCGCACAGGTGCAGTTTCCGAGAGGCAGGGAAGGCAGGCGGTAGCCACTGCCGACCAGCAGGGAGGAGCTGTCGCGGCCGCGAAGCGGCGAGTAGAGGCAGCGCGCGGTGGTCTCGCAACGGCCAAGGCAAACCTGTCCAACGTCGGGATCCGGGGTACACAAATGGCCGCCGTGCGAAGGCAGATCGCTCAGCAGCAGGCCGAAGTTGTAAGCGCAACTGCGAATGCGGCGCAGGCCCATGCCCAGTTGGACGAGGCTCAGGCGAACCTCCAGGATTTAAACGTGGTGGCACCTTTTTCCGGCACGGTCATCACGCGCGCCGCTGAGCCGGGCGAAGTGGTGCAAGCGGGAACAGCGATTATTACGCTGCTCGACTTGGATAGAGTCTATTTGCGTGGCTTTGTACCGGAAGGCCAGATTGGAAAAGTCAAGATCGGTCAGGGAGCCCATGTCTATCTCGATTCCAAGCCTGACCAGCCCGTTGATGCTGAAGTTTCACGAATTGATCCGCAAGCCATCTTCACTCCCGAAAATACATATTTCCGTGATGATCGGGTGAAGCAGGTTGTGGGCATCAAGCTGCAATTAAAAGGGGCCATCGGATTTGCCAAACCGGGAATGCCTGCCGATGGCGAGATTTTAGTGCAAGGCGATCGTTGGCCCAAAGGTAGGCACGGAAAATGACGACCTTGGTCCGGGATCAGTCTCGGAATGGGAATTTGGCGAAGGGAAAAGTTCCCATTGCCATATGTATACGAGACTTAAAGAAGCAATACGGAGATATTGAAGCGATCCGCGGAATTAATTTCGAGGTGAAACCAGGCGAGATATTCGGCTTGATAGGACCTGACGGAGCCGGTAAAACGTCAACCTTCCAGATTTTAGCGGGCGTGATGGAGGCCTCTTCGGGTCAGGCTGAAGTCTTTGGGCATCCTGCCCGCGATATGCGTGCTCAGACTGGTTACCTGACGCAGGCGTTTAGTCTCTATCCCGATCTGACCGTAATGGAAAACATTCGCTATATAGGTGATCTGCGTCGCGTTCCCGTAAACGAGATTATTGACCGGGGGAGCCAGTACCTTAAAGCGTTTGACATGGACCGCTTTGCTGGGCGTCTTGCCGGGCAGCTAAGTGGTGGCATGAAGCAGAAATTGGCGCTGATATGCGCGTTGGTGGCGCAACCTCGTGTTCTTGTCCTGGATGAACCGACCACCGGGGTCGATCCGGTCTCGCGCCGGGAGTTCTGGGATACCCTGGCCCATCTCTCTGGGATCGGTCTTACGATCCTCGTTGCCACTCCTTATCTAGATGAAGCCGAAAGGTGTCACCGCGTCGCTCTCCTGCATTTGGGAGAAATCCAACAAATTGGAACACCTGACGAGATACGCAACAGTTTGAACGCCAGCCGGTTGGAGCTTCGGACGGCAAATCTGGGCGAGGCTGAGCGCGTGCTTTCAAGAGTCAGCGGAGCTGAACGCGAGATTCTTGATGTGCAGCGGTTCGGCGATCGGCTTGATCTGCTGGCGCCGAATGTCCAAATTGCCGAGCGGATCGCGGTTCAAGCCTTGGCCTCCTCCAATCTTTCCGTAGAGGAGTTGCGCGTCGATCGTCCTACTTTGGAAAACACCTTCGTCGCCAAACTGCGGGGCCTTGGGCATCAAATGCACGACAAGCCGTTTCCCGCGCGCCATAGCCGCAAACGGCAGTCCAGCAACTTTGCCATCGCCGCCACCAGCCTGACGAGGAGGTTCGGAGACTTCTTGGCCGTCAAGAACGTCAATGTACAAGTCCGCTATGGAGAAATCTATGGATTGCTGGGTGCGAATGGCGCCGGCAAGACCACCACCATCAAGATGCTTTGCGGTCTCGTGAGTCCGACAAGCGGAGAAATGACTCTGGCCGGGGAGCGCGGCAGCCTGCGTTCGCAACGCGTGCGCAACAAGATCGGGTATATGTCGCAGAAATTTTCTCTCTATGACGATCTTACGATCCGGGAAAACCTGGAGTTTTTTGCTGGAGTCTATGGCGTGCCCCAACTGGAGCGCGCAGAAAAAATTGAATGGGTGCTTGCCTTTTCGGGGCTGGAAGGGAGGCAGGACCAGATTACTGGCAGTCTTCCGGGCGGGTGGAAGCAGCGCGTAGCGTTCGGGGCGGCGATCATGCACGAGCCCTCGGTGCTTTTTTTGGATGAGCCGACATCCGGAGTTGATCCTCTTGCCCGTCGGGCTTTTTGGAAGATGATCAATCGCCTGGCAGATGCGGGTGCCGCCATCCTAGTTACCACCCATTACCTGGAAGAAGCCGAGCAATGCAATCGTCTCGGGCTTATGGTGGCCGGCGAGATTGTGGCGGAAGGGAATCCGGGAGCGATCAAGGCCCAACAGAAAGGTCATTTGCTGGAAATCATTGTGGACCAGCCTCAACGTGCGGCTGACCTGTTGAAGAATGCCGCCGAACCCTGGCGCGTTTCACTGTTCGGAGACCGGCTTCACGTGATTACCGATGATGACTTTGATCTGGAGAAACGGCTGGCCGTGGACAAATTGAATACAGTCGGGGTTCATGTCGTCGATGTGCGCGAGGGGCGCTTCTCGCTCGAAGACGTATTCATCAGTGTAGTCCAACAATCACGGCCTCACGGGGCCGTTGCCGGGGAAGCATAAGGAGCGGCCATGAGACGCATATTGGCCCAGGCGCGGAAGGAATTGGTCCAAATATTGCGCGACCGGCGAGCGCTGGGATTGGCGCTGATATTTCCGTTGGTCCAACTTGTGCTGATGGGTGCCGGTATTTCGCTCGACGTGGACGAGCTTCCGGTGGTGGTGCAGGACTTCGACAACTCGCCGGCCTCGCAAAAATTTGTCGATAAGTTCCGCGCATCCATCAGCTTTCATGTTGTTTCCTGGCCTGTGCAGAAGCAGCCGGAGCAGGCCTTTACATCCCATACGGCACGGGCGACATTGATCATACCGGAGCACTTCGGTAGAGATATTGCGCGCGGAACCACTTCGCCAGTGCAACTCCTGGTCGATGCTTCCGATTCCAACACCGCCCGTCTCCTTGCCGGTTATGCCCGCCAGATCACCACGGCCTTCAATCAAGACAACGGCGAAGCTGCTCATCCCGAGCCGGTAAGAGCGGACATCAGACTTTGGTACAATCCGGAGCGGTCCTCGAAAAAATTTTACGGCCCCGGCATTTTCGTTCTTGTCCTTACCATCTTCCCGTCGCTTCTAGCTTCTTTGGCAATGTCCAAAGAAGGAGAGCAGAAGACCATCCTTCAGGTCTTTGTATCGAGCATCTCGGCCCATGAATTCCTGTTGGGAAAGATTCTGGCATTTGCGGCCATTTCTTTGAGCGAAGCGCTGCTCTGCCTGATATTGCTGTTCACCTATTTCGGCACGAGCTTTGCCGGCGATCCAACTCCGTTTGTGGTCGCTACACTTCTCTACGCATTTTGCGTGCCGGCATTCGGCACCCTGCTGGGAGCAGCTATTCCCGACCAGGCGGCGGCCGTGCAGGCAGTTGGAGTTTTCAGCTACCTGCTTGTGTTTCTTCTGGGCGGGCTCATCTTTCCGATTGAGAACATTCCTGCCGTCTTGCGCTGGATCTCGAATCTTGTTTGGGGCCGATATTACATTGAAGTCGTTCGCGATGCCTTTTTGCAGGGCGGTGGCTGGTCCGCGGCATGGTTTAAGGTTTTGGCGATCGCCTTGTTCGGAATGATCTTTTATCTGGTCGCATGGCGTAAGATGCGGCGCATGCAACTCGAGGCGTGACCATGGGAGAATTCTTTCGCAAAGTCTTCAATTACCGGCTCGCCGCCCTGGTGCGCAAGGAGTTGATTCAGATTGGACGTGACAAGCGGATGGTCGGGTCGCTGACCATGCAGCCTATCTTGCAAGTCCTGCTCTTGGGCTTTGCTCTTAGCGCCAATGTGACTGATGTAAAGCTCGGCGTAGTCGACCAGAGCAGGACTCCTGAAAGCCGTGCTTTGATCGCAGCGCTTACAGAGAGCAGGAGCTTTAAACTGCAGGGGTCCTATTTTTCGGTCGAACAACTGGGAGAGGCGCTCGGCCGCGGCGACGTCGATGCGGGTGTGGTTATTCTGTATGAATACGCTCGTGAATTGCAGCGTGGACACTCGACCGATGTCCAATTTCTCCTGAATGCAACCAACGCCAATACCGCAGCCATTAGCCAGGGATACGTGGAAAACGTAATGCAGTTCTATAATCGCGACCTGGCTCATGAAGGGCTTCACGTCCGGTTTGAGAAAGTCGCAGTTCACGATATTGCTCGCCGTGGCGTCGTAACTCTTCAGCCCGCCTTCCTCTACAATCCCGGCCTCGATGGTTCCTGGTTCATCGTTACCGGCGTCTTGGGCCTCTTGCTGGTGCTCGATGGTTCATTGGTAGCTTCCACCATGATGATCAAAGAACGCGAGAGTGGCACCATCGAGCAGCTGCTCATGTTACCGGCCAGCACTTCGGAGATCATCATTTCCAAGATCATGCCCATCTTCTTTCTAATGTGCCTGATGGTATTGCTCGTGCTGACCATGCTGAAGCTTGTTTTCCATGTGCCGTTTCAGGGCAGCATGATTCTCGTGCTGGTGGGCGCCTCGTTTTGCTCGCTTGTGGGGATTGGCATCGGAACGGTAACTGCTACATTCAGCAAAACAGCCAAGCAGGCGTTGCTCACCAGTTTCTTTATAAACCCAGTCTTGGTTACGCTCTCCGGGGTTTTGACTCCGGTCGAGGCGATGCCGAGATGGTTGCGACCTTTCACCGCTCTCAATCCGCTAACGCACTTCGTAGAGATCGCTCGCGGGAGCCTGTTGAAAGGCAGTGGATTTGCAGATTTGTGGGCCCGCTTCCTTGGCCTGTCACTCTTGACGGTGATCTTGATCTCATTGAGCGTCTGGCGGTTTCGTAAACAGATCAGTTGAAGCTGCCCTGAGTTGCTATATCTCAGACCCGGCAGATGGGCGGAAGAGCAGCCCCTCGGGGTCGTTAAGGATTGGAAACCATCTCCTAAATACGCTTTAGCGCAGTTGGTGGAAGTGCGGGCCTTCAGGCCCGCGTTCCAAGCCTAGGTGAAATGGGCTTTTAGGCCTGGTGGCAATCCCAGGAGCATTTACGAGATGGGTCTAGAAGAAGCTGGTTGTAGCCCTCGTGAGTTTGTGCGGCTTAGCCATATCGTTGGTTGTGAACTGATGAAATTTATGATGCGATTGAAACCATTGAAACAGAGGCAGGTCTGCTTGGGAATCTTGATGCTACTCCCGTTGCTGATTCCCGGAAACTATGTTTGTGCTCAAACTGGACAGACGGCCAGTCCATCACCGGGAACGCAGGCGAACACCCTGCCGTTGTCCGGAAGAACAGGTCAGAGTGGATCGGTAACCACAATTCAAACACCCATCTCGGGAACGACGACCAGTGTCAACACCATCAATTCTGCTATCCAGGTGCAGGGACCATTTGCAGGTAGCGCGTTGAGCATTGTAAAGAAGCCGTTTTCCGGCAAACTTTCCCTGATGGAAGCTATTCAACGCGGACTGGGCTATAACTTGGGAGCCGTGAATGTATCGCAGGCAGTCCGCCAGGCGCAAGGGCAAAGCAGGAGCATCCGCAGCGCATTGCTTCCCAATTTGAACGGGGCTATCAATGAAACCGTCGAGCAAATCGACCTCCAGGCTCTGGGTATCCGGATCAATACGCCGGTTCCAGGGTTCACAATCCCTTCCGTGGTTGGACCTTTTAACTTTATTGATTTTCGCGCCCATTTATCCCAAACCATAGCCGACTCAACCGCATTGAATAATTATCGCTCCGCTAGGGAAATCATTCGTTCCAGTGACTATCTGGCCAAAGACGCCCGAGATCTTGTAGTTCTCGCAGTCGCCGGGCAATATCTCGAAATTATCGCGGCCCAGGCCCGGGTGAGGTCGGCACAGGCGCAGCTTGAGACGGCCAATGCTCTCTATGAACAAACTTCCCAAATGAAGTTTGCGGGTGTGGTTGCGCAGATCGATGTCAATCGCAGCCAGGTTCAAGCTCTCACCCAAAAGCAGCGCCTTACTTCCCTGCAAAACAATCTGGCAAAGCTGAAGATAGGATTGGCAAGGTCCATAGGACTTCCACCCACGGACCAATACGACATCACCGATGACGTTCCTTTCTCGCCTGCGCCGGAACTGACTCTGGAAGATGCATTGAAGCAGGCTTTTCAGCAGCGTTCCGATTTGAAGGCGGCCCAGGCCCAGGTCCGTGCTGCCGAGAAGGCGCGCGCGGCAGCGCGTGGCGAACGATTGCCTTCGGTGGCCGTGAACGCTGATTACGGCGTAATTGGCACGACGCCGTCACAATCGCACGGAACGTTCTCAGTCACTGGAACATTGCGGATTCCCCTGTGGCAGGGAGGCAGGACCGAGGGCGACATCGAACAGGCCGGCGCCGCACTGGCGGAGCGGCAAGCCGAATTGGAAGATCTCAAAAGCCAGATCGAAGCCGAAGTCCGCAATGACTACCTTGATCTGTTGGCGTCGGCAAGTCAGGTTGAAGTTGCAGCCAAGAACCTGGAAACCGGCAAGCAAACTCTTGAATTGTCTCGCCAGCGCCTTCAAGTCGGCGTCGCGGCTGCGGTCGAAATCGTGCAAGCTCAAGACGGAGTGGCCTCCGCTGAACTGGACTACATCAATAGCGTATTCGCGCACAATCTGGCCAAACTAAGCTTGGCGCGTTCGCTGGGAAGAGCCGGCGACAACCTGCAGCAATTTATAGAGTTCCATTAACGGAAAGCTCAAATGATTTGAGGGAAATCAGGGCAGGAGCCGAGCATTATCGGCTCCTGCTCAGGGCAAACTTCTCATCACAGCAAGGACAAGAGAATGGCCGCAAATTTAATCGTCGCCATGAGAATCATTACCTGTCTGCACCAGAACGATGCCGAGCGGCGCATATGGGACGCCTCCCGGAGGCGCAGGAACAATGACGTCGCCGGCATCTGCGACGCCTGCCTCCAATTCGGATCCCGTTAGGCGAAAAATGTGAACGCTGCCACTCAGGGGCTTCATCGCATAGATGAAACTTCCCGATTCGTCCATTACTAAGTCAGTCAGGGTAAACCCAAAAGACGACGTATCGTGCGAACTGACGCGCGT
Source organism: Terriglobia bacterium (assembly GCA_020072645.1). Lineage (NCBI taxonomy): Bacteria > Pseudomonadati > Acidobacteriota > Terriglobia > Terriglobia bacterium. Next base: position 133,459 of record JAIQGK010000010.1, on the reverse strand, counting down.
AAGTCTAGTTTGAGGATCAATAGTATAAAGTATAATCGAAGAAGAGAGTGGCGCGGTTACCCAAGCCTTTGTCCCCGCCTTGTCGGTTACTATCCAGCACGAATCTATCGTGGCGGTATCCTGGATAGAACTCAATATCGTGATTTCACCTTCGGCTGAGATGACATAGGACTTGACCCCAGGGAAATTGGCGAGTGTTCCAATCAGCTTATTCTGATGAACCGGGTTGAAGGCCAACTCCACAATTCCCGGCTGGTCGTGCAGTTCAGCAGTCTGGAGCAGCGTTCCATCGTCCTTCACGCGGAACACATCGATGATTCCAGAATCAGCAAGCGATCCCACCAGAAAGTGACCGTTTTTGCTAAATTTTAGGTCGGCAGGATGGTCCCCTATATTCAATGTCACGGCGGAGCCATGAATAGGGCGGAGACTACCGTTGTCTATCAAGAAGCCAGTCATATTGGGCGGCGTGCTGGCATTGCCATCATTGCCTACATATAAAAGATGGTCATGGATCGCAATGGTTTCTGGACCGATACCACCGGAAGGGATTGGAGCATGGGCCAGCCGCAAAGTTCCATCCTCCTGTACCGAAAAGATAGAGATGTCATTGCTGCCAGGATTGATGGCATAAAGACGGCCCTTACTAAAAACCAGGGAGTTCGCCTGCGCTCCTACAAATTCAGTACTCACTAGTCCGGCGCCGCCAGTGGGATAAGAGCCCAGAAGAGTCAGTGCTCCAGACTGCTGGTTTCGGGTATACGCCGTTACATAGTTGGGCCCGGTCGGGTTGGCAATCACATATATAACGTCGGACGCAAAAGCAAACGAAAGGCATGACAGTATCACCCCAGCAATCACGCAGCAAAATCTGATGCTCTTAAGCATACAAGAAGACCTCAGGGTTTCGTTAGATTTGGCATATGAACAGCCCAGGTCGCATGCTCTCGATATTTGCTGCTGCGAATGCCGAGTCAAAGACCTAAAGACCTGTAGACGGACATTTTCATGACCTGTGGACCGACATTTTCGTGACAAAAAGTGGAATAAATTCGTTGAAAATAATTGTCAGGCTTGGTTGTCACAAGAATGGTGCTCCGCATGTCATAGATCAGTATTGGTGTACAGCAACTCGATCTGGAGGTTTCTGGAATGGCTACTGACGCTGGAAGGATGGTGATGGCGTCCAGGAAGAGCCGTGAAGCCGGCCGGGGCATCGTAGTTCTATATTGGATTTTTACCCTGCTGCTGGTAGCGCATTTTTCCCTCACAGCTATTACTCTCATTCTCCGGGTGCCCATGATCACGGCCTTGGTGCGCCATCTGGGATACCCTGAGTACTTTCCCGTTTTACTCGGCGTTGCCAAGATACTGGGCATCGTAGCAATTTTGCAGCCCTGGTCCGCTACGCTCAAGGAATGGGGATATGCCGGGATGACGTTCGACGTAGGCGCTGCATTGTTTTCTCATATTTCCTCGCATGATACTGCGAAAGATATAGCCGGACCAATCGTGATCTTGGTTCTGATTGCAATTTCTTATTTTGGTTACGCTAAGGTTAAAAACCCGGCATTAGTCGAGGCCGACGTTTCCAAACGTCCAAATATTTGATCAGGTAATGACTATGAGATATAAGCGCTCGTTTTTCCTGGCGGCGATGCTTTTTGTGTCGCTCACCTTCCGATCATATGCTATTGATGGTCTCGAACCTGGAGAAGGCTTCACCAATGCCGATTTGAATGGCGCTTATGCGATTGCACTTTCCGGTAAGGATGCGAATGGATTTTTTGCCATTGGCGGCACATTCATCGCAGATGGCCATGGTCGCATTGCTTCGGGCGTGCTGGACGTGAACAAGACGCCGTCGCCAGTCACAAATTTGTCCATTTCCGGCACTTACAACATCGAAGCCGGCGGACGCGGCGCAGCCGAATTAACCAGCTCTGCCGGTAATTTCAACTTCGTATTTGTAACGCTTTCCCACCACCGCGCTCTCGTGATCAGGTTTGACCAGGACGCCACCGCCAGCGGCTCTCTGGATTTGCAGGATTCTTCTGCATTTTCTACTTCGGCTCTGGCGGGAACCTTGGTATTCAATTTAACCGGGCTGGGCCCTTCTGGAGGCCCAATGAAGACCGTAGGTTCATTTAAAACTAATACGTCAGGAACTATCACCGGCGGCATACAGGACAGCTCCGATATCGGTGCCATCTCCACGAATGAAGCCATCAAGGGTGGATCCATTCGCATGGAAACCAATGGCCGAGGTACAGCTTCGATCAATACGGCTGCCGGCGTTCGCAATTTCGCTTTCTATGTTGTCGATGCAGATCGGATAAAACTGGTTGAGACTGACCCGCTTCCAGCTTTGGCCGGAGATGCGTTCCGCCAGCGTGAACCTATCGGTAATTCTTTCCCGATCGGATCATTTGCATTCACGATTTCTGGAAATAATCTGGCGGCTGGCGGCCCCTTCGTTGCTGGGGGAGTATTTTCCTCCGACGGTAAAGGGACGATTATCAGCGGAACAGCAGATTTCAATAGAGTCGGCTCGATCGCACTTAACATGGGAATGTCAGGCACATATACGCTGGATGCAAACGGGCGCGGAGTGGGCATCATCAATGCTGCATCGGCCGGTACGCTCAACCTCACGCTTTATCCAACTGTCAATGGCATCCAGGTCATGGAGACGGACGCTGGCACAGCTGTGAGCGGTGCCATCTTTTCGCAACATGCTGACGACCTCACCGATGCGAATTTCAAGGGAAATTACGGACTTAACCACACCGGCGCGGATTTTCTCGTCCGCGATGAAGTAGATGCGGTCGCATTGCTGACGGCCAATGGCCGCGGGGGTGCAACCGGGATTCTTGATATCAATGGCGGTGGATCAACTTCCAGCGGAACTCCGCTTATCGGTAGCTATTCAGTCGATTCCACCGGCCGAGGATCGCTCATCCTGCAATCCCCGGCCAGGCGCCAAAACGCCGGCATCTACCTCGTGAACCGCAATGATGCCCTCTTCGTTGACCTGGATCCAGCCCTGGTAGCGGTTGGAATAATCGAGCGCCAGCGCCAGCGGCAAGGTCAACACTGAGAACGGGTACAAGCTAATTTCGATACTTGTACCAGGGATTGATTTTTAGAGCTTGCGGAAAACGAGCTTTAGCTGCTGGTGTCAGAGCACGACTTTTAGAGTTTGCGGGAAATACGATGGCTTTAGCCTCTGAAGGTATCAGGGCACAAGTTTACCTCGCGCCGCAGAGCCCTTAAAATCAGTCGGGCTTTCGGCCCCTGCTCTCTTTTCAGTCTCGAAAAGTGTTTTTCCGCAAGCTCTTTAATCGTGCCGAAAAATGCCATTCATTCTGCATCTTCGTGTTATATTCTCCTCTTGTTTCCGGGTTATTCGCGCGAGCTTAACTGGCGTGGCTAATTTATGAGGGTTGGCGGAGCCGTGTCCAAAAAGACTCTTTAAGATTCCCTGATTCCGATTCATACGCAAAATTGTTTATTCCTTAATCTCAGCCGAGGTGCTTGGCCCTTTGTTCTCAGCCCTTAAGCCAGTCTCAAACCAGCGTATGCGTCATTTCAGACGCACCTCTTTTCTGTAGCGGCAAATTTGCAAAAAAACGTGGGAGCACATCGTGCTACCGGCTTTGGCTTCTCGATTCTGGAAACAGGCTTAAGCGCGGGCAGTTATGCATTTTCGTCAATAAATACGCGCCTTGTCACGATGTCACGGTTTATGAAGGAGGATCAAAACAAAGGAACCAACGCCCCCGAAGGTTACTTTCTTGGTAAGCGGCAGATTCCCAAAATTCTGTAAAAGCTGGCCGCCAGAAGCCCTGCTTTAAGAAGCTAAGAGCCTGCCAGCGGCTCTTCCTATACCGGCAAACTTAAAAAAAAGCGTAGGAGCACATCCGCAACCGGCTTTGGCTTCTCGATTTGGGGGAACAGGCTAAGCGGGGGCAGTGTGCCTTTTGTCACAATGTCATGCTTATGAAAGAGGATCAAATCCGACTGGAGACGAACCCATTTGATCCACTAAATCCACGTCGTCCCCTTGGGCATCGCATTTGGCAGACGTGGAACTTTGCAGACGATTGATTGCTTACCTGCCGACCCAAGGTTGGCGTGGTCGGCTGAAAACCGCCTCGTGGCAGGAGAGAGGGGGCCCAAGCCCCTTCTTCTCTGCCAGAGTGGGTTTAATGGGCAACAACTCCCTCGGTGGTAAACGGAACTCCAGTTGTTTTACCAACCAAGGTTAGTGATCCGTCGCTGCCGATTTGATAGGCTTGGATCGTCGCAACTTTTAGCGGCAATGGAATCTGCGGTTTTCCATTGAGCCCATCGAGGGCAGCCGCGACATAAAGAAATTTGCCATCAGCTGTGATGTCCGCATCAATTGGCAAGCTAAATGGGCCACCGGTATCAACCGTGATCCCATTTACCAGGGACAACTCGCCATCAGGCGACAGTTTGAAGGTGGAGATGGAACCACTTCCTGCATTTATAGAGAATGCAAATTGTCCATCTGGAGTAAAGCGAATCCAACAAGCTGCAGTTTCGCCATTCTTTACTGCTTTGCTGATAGGAACGAGATTCCCATCGCTGGTAACGCGATAAGTTGAGGCACTGGTTTCATTGTTGACGGCCAGGCGGCGCGAAGTGTCATTTGTTTCTACGACGGCCAAAATGTTACCCCGCGTAAACTGGGCTCCGAACGGCGTGAGGCTGTTTGCAGGGGTTCTGGTTTCATCAATCGTCCTTCCATCCTCTCCCATTCGAAATACGTCCACCATGTTTCCGTTGAGCTCCGTCATTACCAGCACTTTGCCATCCGGACTAAATACGATGTCAGCGGCGCTGGCATCGGGGGGACCGACGATCTTTCTCGAACCTGGTATGAAGTGGAGTTTGCCATCTTCATTGAGGCGGAATCCCGTAATCGATGGTGTTGCTCCAGGGAGTTCATCAGGCGTTTGGCCGGCATTCGCGACGTAGACAAGGTGCTGGTGCTCAGTCAGGCTGACCGGAAAGATGCCTTGGGATGGGACCTTGTCCGTTAACTTCAGGCCATCGCGAGTGATATTCAATACCGAGATGTCATTACTACCGGCGTTCACGGCAATGAGAAAACGGCCATCGGAAGTCTTGATCAAAGCGTCCTGTGAATCGAGAGGAATTGGTCCGGGAAAGGGTGGCAGCGGCGGTGGCAACTCACCTGGTCCGCTTCCGAAGCCGCCAGTGGCAACCTCGCTAAGGAAGGTTAAGACGCCATCGTCGGCGCGATCATATACGAGTATTGTATTCCCGGTGCCCACATTCGATAAGACATAGACTCTATTGTTGACTTTTGCGTTGTCACCGTCGTCGTGGACGGCCGCACTGGCACTCAGGGACAATGCAAGGACCAAAATGGTTGCACTCACCAGGGCCAACTTAGCTCGAAAGGCCTTCAATAAATTCATCTTTTTGCTCTGCTTTCTCACTGGGACCATCCCAGCAGCTGTAGGAAGTATTTATTCATAGATCAAACAGGAGTCACTTCTCCCCGTTCGCAAGGCGTGAAACCCGCCAGGTCTCTTCAACTAGCGGGCGACGAGGCCTTGAACACTGTTTGGGATGTCGCCCACTGTCGCTATGGGAATCAGAGTGCCATCCTTTTGGATCTGATAGCCCTGCACGCGCGCAGGAGAGTCTGGTGTTGGAAGCAGTGGCGGAGTATGGGAGATTTGTCCCAGAGAGAGGACTACATAGAGAAACTTGCCATCGGCTGTTATATCCATATCGATAGGAGCGCTGAAGGCCCCTCCGGTAGAGACGATACCTTGCAGAGCCAGCTCCCCTTGCTTCGATACCGTAAGGGTAGAGATAGTGCCGCTCAGCGTGTCGACAGTATAAGCAAAACGGCCATCGAGGCTGAAGCGGACCCAGCAGCTTCCTGTTCGATTGATAGCCACCGAATTACTAATCGTTTGAAGCGAACCATCGCTTTGCACTCTGTAGCTGGATATAGTTGAGGCATTAGGCAGCCCTTGACGCCGCCCATCGACAGGGATGACATGAAGTTCGGTGACCGTCATGATGTCGCCGCGAAATGCGGCTCCGAAAGGAGTAGGCTGGTTCGTAGGAATGGAAGTCTTGCTTCCGGGAGTACCGTCAGAACTTACATGGAAGACATCCAGCAGATTGGTGAACATTTCAGTCGCGACCAGAGTGCCTCCATCGCCGCTAAAAATGATGTCCGATGCGCCGGTGTCTGGCCCAAGATCTCTGGTCGAATTCGGAATTGGGGACAATTTTCCATCCCATCCCAACTGAAACCCTGTGATGCTGCCGGATTTCCCTAGTACGTCAAATGGGCTCTCGCCTTCATTCAATACATAAACTATGTCCCGGTGTTGTGCGATGCTAACGGGGAAAGCGCCGCCACTTGACTGCTTACTTGCTAGCTCCAAACCGGAGCGGGTCACTCGCAATACTGAGATCTCATTGCTGCCGGCATTGACTGCCAGCAGGAAACGGCCATCTGATGTCAAGACGATCGCATCCTGTGATTGCAGCGGGTCGGGACCTGGATTGGGAGGTAATGGTGGCGGGAGAACGGCATCATCACCGCCCAAGCCGCCAGTGGAGACTTCTTGCAGTTTGGTTAGAGAGCCGTCCGCGGCCCGATTATAGACGATGATTGCATTGCCCGATGGCCTATTGGTCATCACATAGACTCTACCGGCGTCGTCTCCGTCATCCGGCGTAACCGCCTGCGCCGCTGTCACGGCAAAACTTATTGTCAGAATGACGGCAAGCAAAGGAGATCGGAAAACTATAAATGCTTTCATGTTTTTTCCTTTCGTTCATAAGGGTCGTTAAATAAGGGTTCGCGATCATAGGGATCGTGTCGAATAGTTCCGTTCCGGACAGGCAAGGCGCCACGTCAGGACGAAGGCTGCGATTGATTTACTGAGATTGCCACGTTGATGCTATTCAAAAAGATCTGCCAGATAACGAGAAACATTGCCGACCTGTTCCTACGTCGTCGAGAGTGTGGCGGATAATCCAGCGGGAGATCATTCAAACAAATTAACTGACTCACGTATATCTTTGAAAAGATACATCAAAAAGATTAACCTGCTTGCCTGCCTTCTGGTTTGATTTTTGCCAGCAGTTTGTCACGAACTGATGTAATCTCCGGTCTTTAATGTCACATAGCCGATGTTCCACTATGGCCAAAAAAGAAAACGAGATGTCACATAAGGACGCTGTCATTCTGAATAGTAGAGACGCCGTCGTTCTGAATCAGGTGACCCGGACCTATCGGCGCGAAGGCTTTGAGGTGCGGGCCCTCGATGATGTGACCATGAGGATTCCGCAAGGAAGTTTTGTGGCCATCATGGGGCCGTCGGGATCAGGTAAGACAACCATGCTCAACTTGATCACCGGGATAGACCACCCGACTTCAGGACATGTTTCCGTTGGCGGCGAAGAGATCACTGGAATGAATGAGAACGATCTCGCAGATTGGCGTGCTCGCCATATCGGTCTCGTATTCCAGTTCTATAACTTGATCCCGGTCTTAACAGCATTTGAGAACGTCGAATTGCCGCTCCTGCTCACTGACCTCGATAAAGCGGAACGCAAGACCCATGTCGAGGCCGCACTGGAGGCAGTGGGATTGGCCGAACGGATGAACCATTATCCACGGCAACTCTCCGGTGGGCAGGAGCAAAGGGTGGCGATCGCGCGTGCTATCGTTACTGATCCAACGATCGTCGTTGCCGATGAGCCAACTGGCGACCTCGATGCGAAGTCCGCCGAGGAAATTCTCACTCTTCTTTCCGAACTCAATCGGCGGTTCAAGAAGACCATTGTTATGGTGACCCACGATTCACGCGCTGAGCGTTATGTGGACAGCATCTTTCGCTTGGACAAGGGCGTCTTTATCCATGCCGAGAGCGTCCTTATCGGGGGAGAAGATCGGTGAAGTTCGCAACTCTCGTCTTAAAGAATCTGTTCCGCAACAAGCGTAGGACGATTCTGACCGTGCTGTCGATCGCCGTGTCTCTATTCATCTTTTCCGCCCTGGTAAGCCTTCCTACGGTTGCCAATCACGTGCTTGCCGACTCCGCTTCCTCGGTTCGACTTGCTTGCCGCACAAAGATGGGGCTGGCCTATCCGTTGCCGGAAGCTTATAAGAGCAAGATTGCCGCTACTCCCCACGTTGTCGCCGTTACACCGGAAAACTTCTTTGGCGGCATCTATCATGAGGTCTCGGATCAATTCCCCAATATTGCCGTTGACCCCGGGCAAATCGACGTGATGTGGCCTGACTGGGGGTTTTCTCCTGGCAGCGTCGAGCAATACAAGAAGCTTCGTACCGCATGTCTCGTGGCTGAAGGCACGATGAAGCGCTTCCATCTTGCCGTTGGCCAGCAAATCCAGCTACGGGGGGCAGGCTATTACCCGGTAAGTGTCTCGCTAACTATCGTAGGAACCATTGCGAAGGGACCAGCGCCGAGCTTCATGATATTTCACCGGGACTATCTCGAGGAGTTACAAGGGCGTCCTGGCCGTGTCGATAATTTTTGGGTGCGCGCCGACAGCTCGGCTGCTGTTCCTCAAATCATTCAGGCATTGAATTCACAATTTGCAAATTCCTCGGCGGAGACGCAGTGCGATTCTGAGGCGGTGTTTCTGGGCAACGTGATCGGCCGCTTTCGAATGTTTTTCACGCTTGCCAGGTTGCTTGGCTTGATCATCGTGCTCACGATTGGATTGGTTGCCGCGAATGCTGCTGCTATGTCGATTCGGGAGCGGCGGAATGAGATTGCAGTCATGCGCTCGATCGGCTTTCGTTCCTCGCGGATTCTGCGTTTACTGATTGCTGAATCGGTGGTCACCGCTCTCTCCGCCTGCATTCTGGGCGTCGGAGCAGCGTTCGGTCTGCTGAAGGTCTTCTCGGTGACATCGGATGTTCTTGGACCGTTCGTTGGCGCCATTCAGATCCCCATCGCCGTGCTTTTGGAGACGGTCCTCGCCTCGATTCTGATAGGGCTATTGAGTTCATATGTGCCGGCAAGATCTGCATTGCGGCGGAAGATTAGCGATGCGCTCAGGATAGTGGATTGAAATGGCCATTCCCCTGAAATATAACCGAAGAAGCCTGATGGTCCGGCGGGTGTCGAATGCCATGACCGGCGGAGGTATCGCGCTAGTAGTGGCGGTTTTCGTCGTGGCCATGGCGATGGTCTCAGGAATCTCCCACGCAATCCAGCATAGCGGCTCAGACGACAACATAATCGTTTTGGCCCGCGGTTCAACCACCGAGACCGGCTCTTCCGTGAAGATTGATCAATTCGACGCCCTCAAGTTTTTGACGGAGATACGCCGCGACGCTGATGGAAATCCTCTGGCGTCGGCTGAACTGGCGGAGCAAATCCTGATGACCCGTCAGAATGCAGGCCTGGATAGCCTGGCCGTTCGCGGCCTGCTCCCCGTTGGGTTCGCAGTTCACGATCAGGTTCATATCATCGCTGGACGCAAGTTCACGCCGGGCCTCAGCGAAATCATTATCGGTAAGGCGCTGGTTGGGCGCTATCCGGGATGCAACCTGGGTTCAAGCATGCGCTTTGGCCGGAGGTCCTGGAGCGTCGTCGGAATCTTCGAGGCGGGTGGCAGTTCATTTGAATCGGAAGTTTGGGGCGATGTGCATAGTCTGCAGGAAGACGCGAATCGTGGAACGGTCTTCAACAGTGTTCGTCTAAAACTAGCGAGCGGAGCCGACGCCTCCGCGCTGATCCAGCGGATGACCGACGATCCTCGAATCAATCTTCAATCCGAAAGGGAATCGGACTATTACCGTGAGCAGTCCGCTGTCGCTGACCAGGTGCGCGTGCTTGGGATGCTGGTAGCGGGGATCATGGCTTTTGGCGCTATCTTTGCTGCGATGAATACGATGTACGCAGCTGTTTCCGCGCGCACTACGGAGATTGCAACACTTCGTGCCCTGGGTTTTCGCCCCTCGGCGATCGTGGCTTCTTTTCTGGTTGAGTCGCTGGTGCTGGCGCTGGCAGCCGGCACGATTGGCGTACTGTTGGCCATGCCTATTAACTGGTTCTCCACCAGTTTCAATGCAGGCCTGGCCTCCGCGACACTCGAGTTTGGCTTTCGCGTGACTCTCCCGATCGTGATACAGGCCTTGTTTTTCGCTGGCCTCATAGGAATCGCCGGTGGATGGTTGCCGGCGCGGAGGGCGATGAGGCTGAGCGTCGCATCAGCACTCCGCAGGATATAGAAAATGTCTTCTCCTTCAGTTCGCAAATTCGACACGCTCGATACTTTGCGCATCGCGCGTCGCCCGGAACGGAAACGCGGACGCGGAAAGTCTCGTGGAATCCTCGGGCTTCTTTTGATTGGTATTCTTGTGCTTGCTAGTTCGGCTTATGTTCTCTATCTGCGCGCGCTGGTGCGTCGAGCTACAGTTGAAACTTTCATGGTCACGACCCAACAGGGCAGCCAGTCCGCGACGCTGTTGACCGGAACGGGCTACGTTGTAACCCGCCATAAATACATTATCGTAGGAACCAAGATTCTCGGGCAGATTGTCGAAGAGCCGATCGAAGAGGGACAGCGAGTCAAAAAAGGAGACTTGCTGGCGAGGATTGATGATCGAGATTATCAAGCGCAACTGCGGCAGGCCGTCGCAAATCGCGATCTTGCCTATGCCAATCTTCGCCTGATGGCTGCCAAGGCACAGCGCCAGCGCGAACTGTATACAGCGGGGATCATCTCCAAGGATGATTTCGACATATCCGAAAATGCATTGGCTGTGGCCCAATCCTCTTTGAGGCGAGACGAGGCTGCTATTGACTACGCAAAGTTTGAAGTGAATCAGTGCGTGATCATATCGCCGATCGACGGTGTTATCTTGCAAAAGTATCGCGAATTGGGAGACACGATCAATTATGGCGGGCAAGTCCAAGCTGGTGGAGGCGCTACCGATATCGCGCAACTGGCCGATACTGCCGACATGCGTGCTGAAGTTGATATCAACGAGTCAGATATCAGCAAATTGTCAATGGGCATGCCGGCCCTGGTTGTACCCGATGCCTACCCGGACGCGCGCTTCGATGCAACGCTGGTGAAGATCTATCCTGCGGCCGATCGGCAGAAAGCTACGGTTCGAGTCGAAGTGCAAATCCGTCAACCGAATCTTGCTGTCATCAAGCCGGAGATGAGCGTCAAGGCAAACTTTCTGGAAAAACGCGCTGTCCTCAAGGATAGACCTCGTATTTTCATTCCTAAGAAGGCCATTTTGCGCGAAGGAAACGATGCTTTCGTCTGGATCGTCCGAGATGGCACTGCCAAACGGGTTTCCATTCTGCGGGGCAGCGAGACGGAACGAGAAGTCGAAGTACAGAAAGGGCTGAAAAACGGCGATGTCGTGGTTACCTCGCCTGGCGCAAATCTTGGTGAGGGCCAAAAGGTGCAGGTGATGGCGCGATGAGGGTAACCGTCGGATCGTACCGATTTAGGAATATTTAGTTTGGTAATTGATAGATATCACTTACCAGAATTTGCGATTCGCGACCAGCAGTATGGTTCGGGCAGTGTGAAGGAAGAGACGTGTCAGTTCAATCCATAGAGAGTGAAGAAATGAAAACAGTTATCATCACGGGAGCGAATGTCGGTATCGGCTTCGCCACAACCAAGTTTCTTGCCGCTATACCCGACTGGCACATCGTTTTGGCCTGTCGCAACAGGGAAAAGGCACATGCCGCAATGAGCGCTGTCAAGAGCATTCATCCTGACGCGCGCCTTAGCTTTGCGCAGCTTGATCTTTACTCTCTTGCTTCCGTTCGCAGCCTGCCCGCGGCCCTGGCCTCCATGCAACTCCCTCCAATCGCGGCCCTCGTTCTCAATGCGGGCGGTAACAACATGAAAGCAAAATCAGCGGAGTTTACCGAAGATGGTTTTGAGCGAACTTTTCAGTTGAATTTTCTAGGTCATTTTCTGCTGGCCAACCTTCTTGTCAAACAGATGACTGCGCCGGCTCGCATCGTGTTTGTATCGAGCGATCTTCATGATCCCGCTGCGACCAAGATGGGAAAGATCGCTCCTCCTCGATATGGTCCTGTGGAGGATTTAGCGAAAGCCAAAGGCACTGCCGCCAATATGAAACCCATCGCACGTTATGGAACGGCAAAGCTATATACCATGATGACAGCCTACGAACTTGATCGAAGATTTCGGCAGGAAAAAATACAACTCACAGTGAATGCATGGTCTCCCGGTGTCGTTCCCACCACGCAAGCCGGAAGAGATGCGAATCCTATTATGAAGAAACTCATGATGCAGCCCTGGTTCATCAAATTCATGGGTTCACACCTGACAACGGACGAGGAAGCAGGCCGTGGGCTCGGAAGCCTTGTGGCCGATCCGAAATACTCGGGCGTGAGTGGAAGATATTTCTTCCGTTTTGGGGAAATCCAATCGTCGCCCGACTCGCGCGACGAAAACAAAGCCCGGAGCGTATGGGAACAAAGCACCATGCTTGCTGGACTTTCGCAAGAGGAAACAGAATATTATCCGATACAGCCGGTAGCTTAATTTGACTGCCATCACCACTCGGCCCGCGATCTCTTTGCCTAACAGAGTATCGCGGGCATAGCAGAAACCTATTATTCCTTTATGAATTGCTATTTCATTATTTTTTATTTCTTTATAAACCATTATATAAATGTTGCTCTATGGGTGATGCAAACGATATTAGCGTTTGGTTTCGTGTTTGGTGGACTTAACAAAATTGTCCAACCAAAAGAGAAATTAGCCGAAAAATTCCGCTGGTTTTGGGTGAATGATTTTTCTGCAGGCGCCGTAAAGCTGATAGGCGTAGCGGAAGTCGCTGGTGGTATCGGCATAGTCCTGCCAACACTTTTGAATATTGCGCCGCTTCTCACTCCGATTGCTGGGATCTCCCTGGCAATCTTGATGTTAGGAGCTCTTGTTGTTCACCTTCGCAGAAAAGAAAATTCGGAAGCCGTGGCGCCACTGGTTCTCGTATTCGTATTTTTGTCAATAGCATATGGACGTTTCACCTACTAATTCGCTGTCGACATCTGAATAGTAATCTTTATCCCGCGTCACACCTGGGGGCTGGTCGTGATCCGAGCGGCGCTCTGAAACCATGACAAACAAAGGTGTCATTGTGGGAATTAGTATCTTTAGATCTGTCTAATCTATGAGATAAGCTTTGATTCCAATATTCATGCAAGGAATCTCCTCGAATCTACGACAAATGAGTCAGAGTTGCAGTTCGATTGCGTGTCTAAGCTTCCAAAATCTGCAAATCACTTTTAGGCGAGTTGCTCAAGTTGGTGCTTGGCATTCACTCCAGTATCCACTTCCGCACGTCCGACTTTGGTCGATTAAACTGGGCGACCAGATTGGATTGAGTGTGCTCCAAGACCGCGCCAAGTGCTATATCGAACCGTTTTCTATGGACATCACCAAAGTGGATGAAACAACAGCAACTATCCCAAATCCTGGTAACGGGCAAGTTTAGTTGCCAACTAGGCAGTGAAGTTTTGTGTTTGAATGCACGATAAAAGTGCAGGCATTTTTGAAGAGTTTGAACGGTTGTTTAGCTGTGTGCTGTGTGGCCTTCTTGCTTTACCCTCCTTGCCTGGCAGCAAATTGCGGCGCTCTGCAAGGGCATTTTTTCATTTCCTGCTTTGAACATGTTTTGTCATTGAAATTGCAGATCTGTTTTGCAGGTTTGGCCTTTAACTGCTGCGATCTCAATGATCTAAATGATGTGCTTAAGCTACTTGAATGATCCGGACAGCATTTATATGAAAATCTTTGACTTAGCGCATGAAGTTGCAGCAGATACAGGCGGGCCAAAGAGTGTTCCCATTGATTTCTCGATTACCGACAATGGCAATTTCCTCTAGGTACTGAGCTCGTTCATCGGAACAATCCAGGGTTATCGCGTTGAATATGACGGAACGCTACTCACAACAGGATTTCCCATTAGCGTCCAAGGAATCATTGCGCATTGAGATAAAGACTGACTCTTTTATAGGGCTAGTCCGTTTCACAATTGGAGGAAAGATGTTCACAAGACTGAAAAGGCATTGTCTCTTCTCTGCACTGCTTATGGCCTTGGTAGGGGCACTGTCTGCTCATGCGCAAGTGGATTATTCAACGGCCACGCTCAAGGGAACCGTCTATGACTCGCAAGAAGCGGTCATTGCATCCGCCAATATCACCGTGACCAATCCGGCGACGGGTTTCACCAAAACCGTGATAGCCAATTTCGACGGCGGTTATACGGTACCGGCATTGAAGCCTGGGGTATACCAGATCAGCGTTGAAGCTCAAGGATTCCAAAAAGAAGTGGTAAAAACCTTTACCCTGGCGGTGGGCACGATTTCCGTTTACGATGCATATCTGAAGATAGGTTCTACGTCGGAAACCATAGAAGTCACGGGCGACACCGCGCCAGTGATTCAAGTAACGCAGACCCAACAAGCCGATTACATCAACCAAGTCGCAGAGCAGAACATCCCCAGCATTGGCCGCGATTTCTCAACAACCATCCAGTTATTACCAGGGGTAACTAATGCCAATGCCATTCACTCTTCAGGGGCACAACGCAATATCGGAGCGTTTTCGACGAGCAATTTCACCACCGCAGGCGGCAATGGGCGCGGCGGATTGGTTACGATTGATGGTGGCGAGAATGAATACGGGGTGGGCATCACTCGCACAGTGCACATCTCTCCAGATGCCATCCAGGAACTGCAGGTCAATCGCAATTCGTTTAACGCAGAGTTTGGCTTCACCTTGGCCGAACACATTAATGTGGTAACCAAATCCGGTGGAAATCAACTGCACGGCAATCTTTTCGGGCTGTTTCGCGATCAGATAACGGATGCCAAGCCATTTTTCCAAATCGGTAACAACAATGCCACAAACCAGGATTACCATGTTGGCGGCTCCGTGGGAGGCGCGCTGATCAAAGACAAGCTCTTCTTCTTCCTGAATACCGAGGCTTACAGGACGGTTTTCGAGAGTCTTAAAAACTTCAATACTCCGTTTCTTCTGGGCTTGAATGATATGCAAACAGGCGATGCGGGGATTGCTCTTGCCCAGCGTAACTATGTGAGCCAAGTTTCGGCTCTGAATCCGGCTCTGGGTTCTGCTTTGAGCAGTGCCCTAGTTCCTTCGACGAATACCTTCTGTGCTTCCTTCAACTGCTTGCACCAGTTAGTTGATGGCCAGAGCGGCTTTGTCCCAGCCGACCAAAGATGGATCGACAGCGTGGCCCGTCTGGATTGGCAGCTGAATGACAAAAACACCCTCACATTCCGTTTTCTGCATGAGCGAGAGGACGCTCCTATCGATCTGGGTGCAAGCGCAGGCGGTTATGGCGGGGGCGTCGGCCCCTCTGTTGCGGGCAGCTATGCCCAGAACGATACGGTTCGCGACTGGGAAGCGCTGATAACCTGGAGTCACGTATTCAGCCCAACGTTCCTCAATATCCTGAGGGTACAGATCGTCCCCGAAGACATTATCGACCTGACTTGGAACAATGGTCGCGGCGGTCCTACCACGCCCTTTGACGTGTTTGCCGACGGCTTTGGCACATTTGGCCCCATTCTGGGAGCAGAAGTATTTGCTCACCAGCGTCGTTATCAGTTTGAAGACAGCGTTACCTGGTCTCACGGTAAACATACCTTCAAATTGGGAGAATCCTATCGGCCGGTAAAATACACTTTTTTCAGCAACCTGTATGCTCACTCGCTGATTGCTTTTGTCCCCGGGGTTACACCTGTAGTTTTGGCCGGCGGAGCAAAGTCGCCATTGGTGCCTCAACTCATTGGAGTCAACTTCTTCCTCCAGAGCCAGCCTGGAGTCCCGGACGGCGCATTTGGATCGGGATGCGTGGGCGGAGTACCCGCAACTGCCCCGAATTGCCTGGGCCCATCCGCCGCTAACCTTACCTCGCTTCAGGCATTTACCGCTGGGCTGCCGACCCAATTTCGCACCTCCACCGGCAACAATGCTTTCATCTCCAATTGGGCGCACTACGGCGGCGTCTACTTTCAGGATTCATGGAGAATGTCGTCGCGGATTACGGTCGATGCGGGAATACGGTTCGATGTGGATCAGGAATCATTCTCTGGTCAAAATCCCAACTACTATGCTTCACCCCGATTGGGCATTGCCTATGACATATTTGCTGACCACAAAACCGTGCTCCGTGCCGGCGGCGGCGTATTCGTTGCTCCCGCCCAATTTCAGAATTCCTACTATTCCAACCTCTACAACCCAAATGGATCACTCGGTTTTGCCCAGGCAGTGGAGAGCCTGGGCACGCCTGGCTACAATGCACTGGTTGGGCGGCTGTTTGAGTCTGGAAATTTTCCTGGCCTGGGAATCGTAACTGCGGCAGACTATGCCGCTGCTGGAATCCCCATTGCTCCAGGCCAGCCCAATGGCACGGGGATCGTGATTCCCGCGACTGGCTATAAGAACAACTACAGCATTCAAGGCAGCCTGAGCGTCCAGCGAGAATTGACCAGAAACATGTCGATGGAAGTCGGTTACAATGTGCAGCACACGATCCACTTGCAGGATCCGCTGGAAATAGGGTTCGTAAACAGCGGTAACTTCGATCCGCTGCTGGGTCCCATTCTCACTCCCAATCCAGCGAACAACCCACTAATCGGAGGCCAGCCCAAATTCGAGACGCTCACGTCATTCTGTGCTTGCGGCAGCGCCATCTATCACGCGGGAACGATCTCTCTAACCCGCCGCTTCGTCGATCACTTGCAATTCCAGACAAACTACACTTACGCAAGGGCTATCGACGATGTGTTGGATTTCTTCTCGTTCAATAGCTCTTACTTCCCAACTAGTCTGGGCAAGGAGCGCGCGGTTTCTGCCTACAACGTCTCCCACATATTGTCCGCAGGCGCGGTCTATACCACGCCTTTCCAGTACAACGCAGGAAACTTTTTCACGCGCGCGCTGGCCGATATAACTCTGTCGCCGGTCGTAAGTATCCACTCCGGCACCCGGTTTGAGCTTTTCGACAGTCCTCCTGCAGGCGTGTTTGGCAACGGCCTCGTGCAGGAAGCGCTCAACCAGGCTCGCCCCTTCAATGCTCCGCGGAATAGCGGTATCCTGCCCTGGAACTATCGCTGGGACCAAAACATCAAAAAGGACTTCCGTGTTTCCAGGGACCATGAAACCGTGCGTCTCCAGGCCAGCGTGACCATCGCCAACGTACTGAATCACACTAACTTTACTGGTGTAAATGGCATTTTCCCGGCAGGCACTGCGGCAGCAGCAGCAGCTACGAGATTTCCCAATGGCGGCAACTTGCTGAATGGTCCTTATGCCCTTCGGGGTGTCAAGGCCTTAGACTTCAACGGGACGATTCCAGGAAGCGTCCCGCTGGCGTTTAACTCTGCGGACCTCGCACGCCAGGTTCAATTTGGTCTGCGCTTAGCCTTCTAAAACCATTTTCCCCATCTCTTGCCAGAGATGGGGATGTCACCCCGAAGCGGATCTCTCAGAAGGCTTAGGGGATTATTTGTTCTTCGGGTCTGGTACCCTATAGTTCTCCCCAATACCCCGCAAACGCCCGTTTAGATCTATATTTTTCGAGCTAAATCAGGGCGTCTTTAGGAGTTGCGGGGCATTCATCATTGCACTCGGAAATATTCTGGGGAACACCTGTCTCCGGCTTCGGCAAGATGGTTCAGAAAAAATTCATTTTCCTTGCAAAATTGATGGATCGCGCGCTAAAACCTTCCGACTCAAATCTCAACACCTTAAGGAGAAACTATGATGCGCCATGCATTATTGCTAATTGCTGTCGCTTAGTCGCTTATATGTTCGTAGGCGATTTGCATGCTGATGGAAGACTGGCTACTGGCTCTTCAGTTGTTTTGCTGGAGGGCGTTGACATGCTGACTGGGACTCGGAAATCGACCTGTGCTAAGGGCTCTGCAACGCACGATGTACATCGGGATAATGTCTCACTGGATGTGGATTATGTAACGAGTGCCGAAAGTGTCTATAGATTTGTTGAAACAAATGCATCAGCCCAATTTGGCATTGGCGTCGGGCAAAAAGTGAGCATGAGTTTTGGAATGTCCAGGGAGCAGTTCTTTTCAGCAAAATCGACCGTTCTCGCCATAGCCGAAAAGTCACGACGTCATCCTCCATTGTCACGGGGCCGTACTCTTTATACCATTTTAGTTAATAGGGTACTGATTGAAGCTATGCTACTGTAAGTTCGGCGAAGCTCCTGCGGCAACATAGAGGATGGCGAAAGCATTCGGAGACGAGTTGCGGCGCAGAATCTTGCAGTGTTGCGAGGAAGGCCAACAAACCCAGGAAGAGATCGCACAACGGTTCAAGGTAAGCCTTCGTTATGTAGGGAAGCTGGTTGCGCACAAGAGAAAAACGGGGCAGGCCGAACGCATTCCTCACCGTCCTGGACGCAAGCCGAAGTTTACCCCACCGATCCGGGAACGGCTGCGGAGTTGGCTGAAGAGCCAGCCTGATCTCACGCCTCCTCTCACTGGTATCCACCTCCAGATTCCCCCGGAATTTGACGAAGTAATTGCCCGGGCTAGAAGCCACATCGCTTCCTCGCGAAGCGCTTTTTCAGGAGAACGAGAAATCCATTCCCTTGCGGGTTTATGAACTCGAACCCAAGGAAGGTCGAATTCGTAAAAACCTTCGCCTGGATTTCCTGGTTCAGAGTTGATCGGCGGATCTATCGAATCGAGTTCAGGAAGAACTCGGAATAGGTTAAGCCAAGCCCGTCTGAGTGCATCAGCAGAGCTGGAAAAGAAGAGGTCCGTCAGTACCAAAAACCTCAATTGACGAACCCAAAAGTCGTGAGCATCAACCCAATCCCATGTTCCAAATCCGAGGTCGGCAACGCTCCAAGTCAACGGTCCCCATTCGTTTAGAAAACTGAGAAGTTCGCCGACGTCGCCGGATTTCAGTAAACGAAAAGTGTGGTGCGGAAAAAGCGACCGGTTTTTGTCTTTCTCTTCCAGCTCGTACGTTTTGCGCAAAGTAGTGCGGATGAATAGACGATTGGAGTCATTGAATAAAACCATCGGCGGTCGAGACCCGGACTCAAGTGCATCATTCTCTTTCCATTCGTTCCATTGTGTTGACTCAATGCACTCTACGTCTCCATATGTAGAGTCTGCAAGCGATTTTCCTTTCCATTTTTTTACAAACAAGGAAGGGAAATCGGATTTGTACCATTCAAATGTCATGGGCTCCATGCGTCTAGAACATTCTGGATTTACTTTCTAGACGGTACTGAATATGCAATATTTGTTTCGTCATAGTCAAAGAGATGCTTCAGGAGTCAGTCACATGTCAATTAAGCATTGGAAAGTAGCGGACCTAGCGAATGAGCTAGGGCTGGCTCCAATCACAATACGAACTTGGCTTCGACGCGGAGTTCTTGAATATGTAAAGCTCGGCCGCTCGGTGAGAATTCCAAATAGGAGCGTGAACGACTTATTGCGTCGCGGCACGGTTCGCCGCAAGAAAACCGATCAAACACAAAAGGGCAGCCTCTAAATGAGGAATTCGGCTGGAAACAGTACCGATGAAGCCGAATCGCATGGACTCGGAAGCACCGCGACGACAAAGGCGATTAGCGAGGCTGAACTGCCCGCGAGGGAGCTGAAGCCTAACACCACCCAGTTTCCGAATATTCTTCTGGATAAGTTCCTCGCGATAGTGGAGCCAAGCGATTGGAAAATTATCTCCCACATTGTCCGAAAGACCTATGCTGGCACAAGGAGCGGGACGCGATCTCTGCAACTCAGCTTTCGAAAGCGACTGGCCTTACTGACAAATGGTGTTCGGAACGGTGCGAGATGCTCGCCGCAGCCGGCCTGTTGCAGAAGGGGCCCATGGCAAAAGATTCCAGAACCGGACGCCAACTCGGGCACATGTGGAAGATTAATTTGAATTGTGCGCCTATAAATGTTCTTACCTACCTCCGGGAAAACTCCAGAACCGCCAAGAAAAGGGGTCCACTAAGTGGACCCCGAAACTCAGTTAACCCTTCGACTGAATCAGCTGTCTCGGGTCCACAGAATGAACCCTTTGGGGGTCACTCAGTAAACCAACAAAAGAAACTATCAAAAGAAAATATCAAAAGAAAAATAACATTGTCGCATGAGGCGACACCCAACTATCGACGTCGACGTTTTATCGAATACCTGAAGATCTACCGGGAGCGTTTGAGCGGCCGCGATACTTTTCAGCCAACCGCGAAGGATTTCAGGAACCTGGATATATGGCTGCGAGAGCACCCAAACACCACCCTAGAAACCTTCCAACGCTGCCTAGGCTATCGCGCTCAAAGTGTCGCAGCCGGAGAGGTCAGTGCAGCTGAAGAAATTTACCGCTGGATCGGCACAATTTTGGAATTTTCCGAAGGGCCTCTGAATAGGTATGGCAAGCCTCTCGGTCAAAGCAAAGAAGGAAAATATGGAACAGGCAAAACGGAAGCTATTGCCAGCAACCTCAACACCGCCCTCGAGCGGAGACGAACTGGACGCATGGCTGGCGAAAAGATTAGCAACATTGCAGAGTGCATTTCCGGGGCAGCCGCTGACTGTGGAAGCAAATGATCTTTACCTTTCAGAGTTCGAACTGATCTTTAGGCGGATTGGAGGGGCAGCATTTGACGCATTAATCAGCGCTTGTATTCGGGAATGTAGATTTACCCCAACACTTGCGGATATCCGTGAGCGTGCAGGCCTAAACCAGGAAAAGACTCAAGAATCGGAAGCCCAGCAAGCGTGGCTCACTGTGATCAGCTATCTCGGCTGCTACGGAAGCGAAGGCCGCGGGATTTATCGAGGCCGGCATGAGACCACTGGCGAATTGATCATGGAGTATCCCCCAAAGTTACCGCCGAAGATTACCTATGCGGTCCGATTCGCGGGAGGGTTAAAGGCGATCGAACAAACTCCGGGTAGTGAACTTCATTTCAGGCGCGATGATTTCTTAGCCGGTTATAAGGCATATGAGTCCACTAAATGCTTCCCTTTGCAGCTTCCCGAGGACTTGCATCACCTCCTGCCCGAACTCGCAATGAGACAAACTACACCATCGCCAGAAGAGTGGACGAAACGGCGCGCCTTGAACACCCGGCGCGAACTGCGGACGGGCACTTTAACCGCGGGTACCCAACTTAGAACTGCACTCACGGAAGACCAGGCAAAGAAAAAATCTCAGTCTGAATCGAAGAAGCCTTACAACTTTCCGCCGCCGCTCACAGACCAGCAGTTGGCCGAGAAGAAATGGGAAGCTGAGGCCCGAGCACAAGAATACATCGCAGAGCAGAGCAAGTGAACACATTTGCATAAGTTGCGACCATTTACGCCTGAAACTTAATGCCCTAGCAGCGAACACCCCTCGGTATGACCAAAAAAGAAGAGCACCTTTGATCGGCAGAACGGATGAGCAATTCAAGAGGAGCATATGGCAGAGTACCAATTCATTGACAGCAAACAGCTCGCCTCTCGCTGGAATGTGCCAGAAACCTGGGTTCGTGAGCGTGTGCGCCAGCGCGCGGAAGATCCTTTGCCGCATGTGAGGTTTGGTAAGTACGTGAGGTTCCGGTGGGGCAGCCCTGAGCTGGACGCCTGGGCGGAAAGGCGTATAGTTGGTGCTAACAACAGGGATATGGGGCGAGGCCGTGGAAAGGAGAAGCAATGAAACGGACTCGTCATCAGTCAGGCTATGTTTTTCGCAAAGGAGATAACTGGTATCTCCGCTACTATGACAACGTTTTGCAGGGCGGCGAGGCAGTTCGCTTACAGAAATGCAAAAAGCTCTGTGCAGCTTCGGGGCAGTACCGAAGCAAGCGTGCAGCGCAGGTGCTCGCAGCAGAATTTCTGCAGCCCTTTAATGATGGCACTCACACACCGGAAAGCACTATGACCTTGGAAACTTTCGTCGATAACCGCTACTTGCCATACATCGAAGAGCAAAAGCGCCCATCCACTTACCGCGGCTACAAGAATATGTGGCTGCGATACCTGAAACCTCGGACAGAAATCGCAATGCGAGATTTCAGGCCGGTTGAGGGTGAACAGCTCTTGTTGGACATCGCTCGTAGCGAGGATTTGACGCGGAGGACCTTGGGGCACATCAAGAACATGTTGAGCGGAGTGTTCAGCTATGCCCGGCGCATCGGGATACTGAACTCGCCGAATCCCATGCGGGATGTGCCGATCCCCAAGGCGCGAGCAAGCGCGGAAACCCACGCTTACTCGCTTGAGGAGATCATGCGGATGTTGGTCGTGGTCCCACCAGGCATTGCTCCCATTGTTGCGGCGGCTGCATTCACCGGCGCACGCAAGGGAGAGCTCAGGGGTTTCCAGTGGGAGAACTACGACGGCGAGCAGATCCGGATTACCCAGTCGGTTTGGCGGGGTCATATCGGTGAGCCCAAGACAGCCAAGAGTTCGGCGCCCATTCCGGTGATCGCACCTTTGGCACGGTTCCTCGAGCAGAAGCGGCAGGCCGCCGGGAATCCGACAAGCGGCCTAATGTTCCCAAACAGTCTTGGACGCCCGATGAACTTTGACATGCTGGCGTTTGAGGTCATCAAACCAATGCTGGGGAAAGCCGGCATCCAGTGGCACGGCTGGCATGCTTTCCGCAGGGGTCTGGCAACCAATCTTTACCGGCTTGGCGTGAAGGACAAAGTCATTCAGGCCATACTGCGGCATTCGAATCTCAGCACCACGATGAATGCCTATGTAAAGTCGGTCAGTTTGGATGCCACTGCCGCAATGCGCACACTGGAAGCGATTTATGCAACCAGTATGCAACCGGCGGCCGAATCGCCGACAATCGTGTTGCAGTGAAGAAACCTTGGCACTTCTAGAAATTGCTCTGCTGGAAGGACTTACAGATTCTGGCGGAGAGGGGGGGATTCGAACCCCCGATAGAGGTGTTAGCCCCTATAACGGTTTAGCAAACCGCCGCCTTCAGCCACTCGGCCACCTCTCCGGAGTTTTTGCGGCTGCAGGTATTGTATCAGTGGACGGGCATTTGCAGCAGCCTGCTTCAACATCGTTTCTCTTTATCCGTGGGTGCTTCCATGACGAAGTTTTGCGATTGGCATGTGCCTCGGCTTGGCCTAGAGGCCGACAATTGCCGCGGCAGGACTTTGCTCAATAAAGCATCGCAGCTAACGGCATGCGGCAGATGCCTCGACCCCTGATAGCTGACGAACAGCGACAAAATTGTGCGGGCGGTGGTATCGCTTAGAAGTATTGGGGGCTGCGACGAGATGAATTCGGGCGGCTTCGGTGGAATTGTCCCTTCCCGGCAGCGGCTGGATTTCAACAAAGAGTTGACGATATTCAACCTTCCCCGGTAATCCTTTATCTACTCTCCTTGAGCACTTTGGTGCTCACTTTTGTCCTTTTTGAGGAGCTACTCTGCTCGCTGAAGAAAATTTCAGAGAGCAGCAACTTGGCTTTTGAATTGCTTTTACCCATGCATCACGATCTTTCAAATTTCCGGTTTTTCAAGGGGCCCCATCAGTCATGAAGTTCCCATCCCTGCCTAATCTCAAGATCAGCTTCACAGTCGTCGCGTTCGCATTATGCGTTTCTTTGCAAGCATCCGCTGCCTGTCCTGAACCGGCCAGCGGCCATCTGGCCATTTGCCAGCCCAGCGCCAACTCCACCGTTTACCAGGTACCGCACTTTGAAGCCACGGCCAACCCGACTTCTGGCAGCATTACCAACATGAAGGTTTATATTGATGGCAAGCTGATCTTCCAGAATGGCGGCGGTTCGCTCAGCTTGTTTGAGGGGGGCGTCTCCAACGGCACGCATCATCTGGTCATCAATGCATGGGACGACTTTGGCCGGCTTTATCAGGCGGCAGAATACTTCAGCGTCACCGGCAATCTGCCCTTTAGCTGCCCGGTCACCGGCGTGGGCGTTCGCATCTGCGCTCCAACCACCGGTTCGGTGATCTCACAGAATATTGCCTTTACCGCCGGTTTTAAGGGCAACACCGCCATCAAATTTGTTCGAGCGTACGTGGACAGCACTGACGTTTTCGATTTCGCGCCTGCGTCCGGACAAAGCAGCGTGGTCGCCGGCGGCATCAGCAGCTCTCCCGGCAGCCATACCCTGACCGTGGTGGCCTGGGACACCAACAACACCGTTTACAAGAGCAGCGTAGGCATCAAGACATATTATGAGGCTGACTGCCCGCCCAAAGGCAGCACTTGCAACCCGGGCATCTATCAGACCACTCCTAATGATGGGGACGATGTGCAATCGCCGTTCCGGGTGGATGCCAGCGTGCAGAACAATACGGCATCGATCACGGCCATGAAGGCTTATCTTGACGGCGCTTTAGTGGGCGCTTCTTCCGGGCCGACCTTTGACCAGCAGATTTCCGCTGCCAAAGGCACTCACATTCTGGTGGTGCAGGCGTGGGACACGGCAGGCAAGCTTTATCGCCTGACGGAAAACGTTAACGTGCAGTAAATCGACTTTCTCCAAGGCGCTCTGAGGGCGCTCCTTCGTCGGAAGAACGGCAGCTCGTACCCGGGCTGCCGTTTTTGTTTGGAACCAATCTACCGCGGATGGACGCGGATCCGAGCTCGTCCTTATTGCCTCGGGAAACCAACGTAACTTTTCAAGATTCATCACTCTGGGGCAAATTAAGGCACGCAATTGACGCGGCAAGGACGTGCATCGTGCTCAAGTACTTTCTGATTCGTATAGCTCCCATCCTTCTTCTGGTTGGGTTGGGATACTCATTCTTCAGGCCCAGCGCAGGCGAGCAGCAGTTTCTGAAAACTGAAGCTGCGCTGAACAATGCGCAGAGTTACCGTTTGGAACTGACGGGACATGACAAAGCCACATCGTGGTACAACCTGCTTGAAATCGCGTGCCCAGACAGATCACATATGATCACAAGGACCACATTCCTGGATCCTCCGCCCAATTCGCAACCCTATCCGGAGACGGACCGAATTACCATTGGCGCGGCAGAGTATCTAAAATCACCCTCAACCGGAGCCTGGGGCGCGCTTCCCGGCATCAGCGGCCGCCTCGCACCTGGTTGCGCAGGAGCTCCTTCAGCGGTACAGGCCGCGCCCTGGCCTGCATTTAAATTGATTCGCGCGCTGGCACGCATTGAAAAAGGGGAGATGGACGAGGTCTCCGGCGAGCCCTGCCGCCAATGGAAAGTAACTTTCCATCAACCCAATGGTACGGAGAAGAGTTTCGATTACTGCATCAATCCTGACGACAATCTTCCCCGGCGCATGCGTACTGCGGAAAACTCCATGCAGATGGTCCTTACCAACTGGAACAAGCCGCTTCCCATCGACCCTCCGGCGGAACTGCGCCAGTGACATTGAAACTGCTTGGGATGGCCGCGGCGCTAGTACTGCTGGTCCTGCTTGGCGTGTTCTATTCGCTGCGGGTCGATCCCGAGATCGCGCAAGCCAATGAGGCGCTGCATGCCGCCAGAAGCTGGAGAGTTTCACTGGAGATGCATTCCGCAAACGGCGCAGGGTTGTGGGGCAAAGTGGCGGTGGTTTGTCCGGACCGCGAAGACCTTGCGCTGACCGGGGCGCAGGCAGGGCACACCATTCGCGTGGGCGACCAGTGGTGGACAGACGGGTTGCCCTCGAGCGACAAAGGTTACACTCCCAACCCGTGCCTCTTCAGCAAAGATCAGCCTGTACTGTTTGGCAGTGCTGTAGCCAAAGCCATGGCCATCACCGCTGAATTTGACCGTGCGGTGCGGCATCACGCCTCATTCGCTCGCGGCGCGCAGCGCACAGCAGAAGGAGAAAGCTGCCGCGAGTGGACAGTGGACAATGTTTATACCGTCTGCCTCGGCCTGGACGACCATTTGCCGCGCGATTTCAAGGCCCGGGACGGAAGCGTCTTCGCCAGGTTCACAGACTGGAACCAGGGAATCACCATCGAGCCACCCGGCCGGTAAGCAGTTTGTTTCCGGCTTCCCTCTCGTAAAACGGCTCCAATATGGCACTTATCGGCGTGTCTGATTTGGCACTCCAGAGCGCTTTCTACGTCTCCAATTCCTTGAATTTCGCGGGTTTGGCCGGATAGACTTATAGAATTCTTATCTGGCTCGCGCGGGAGATGGCATCATGGAATTGGAAGCCGTCCAACGGTCCTGGCGCAGTCCAAACCACCGTTTGCACGGTGCCATTGTCCACTGATCACCGTCACCGGCTTCGCCGATGGCGATAGCCGCAGTGAGATCGATCACTCGCTATCTTCAATGGAAAGTGTCGCATCCATCGGCACACCACAACTACATCAAAAAAAGGAAAGGAAAAGACTATGAAAGAAAGCACCAGAGTACTGAGCCGCCAAAACGCACGTGAGCTGACCCCGGCGGAAGTTGAGCATGTCAGCGGCAATATCAACACGTTGACGATCTGTTCCTGGAATCCCACTCTTGGAACCAAGGACTGCGACACGGTGGGCTAACTTCAACTTGCGGTGGACACGAAAGGAAAAAGCACATGAACAATGACAATAGAGTACTGGGCCGTCAGGGCGCCAAAGAGTTGGCGCCTAGCGAAGCCGACCATGTGGTCGGCGGTTTCTCGACGCTCACCGTATGCACCATCCCCCGCCCGGGGACGGTCGGCTGCGATGGTGATACGACAGGTTGATCCGAAACTTGCGCGGGCGTCCGCCTCATGAATTGCCCGCGCAAAATCAAAGCAAGGAATCCTGCGCGGACGGTGTCCAATCGCGCCGTCCGCTGCAGCTTAAGAGGGAAGAAAAAGATGAAGATATTGATCACCGCTCCGGAGAATGATAGTCATACCGCCCCGTTGAAGTGGGCGCTGGAGCAAGCCGGGTACTCCGTGGCCTGCTGGGCGGGCCTGGGATGGGCAGAGACCAAACAGGCATCCATCTCTTTGCTCGCGAATACGCAGCTCAAATTTGGCCATCATCTGGTTGAGTCCGGCGACGTGGTTTGGATTCGCAAGCCAGTGGACCCCAAGCCCAATCCGCAAACGGCCCCTGAAGACGCAAAGTTTGCAGCCAATGAATACCGCTCGTTTTTTGATTCTCTGATGTATCTTCTTGAAGCTTTGCCAGTGCGCGTGGTCAACAAATACGCGGCCTCGCGCTTCATCACCAATAAATCCGTCCAGCTCGTGCTGGCCCGCGCCTGCGGCATGAACGTGCCCCGGACGTTGATGACCAACTCGCCGCAAGCCGTACGAGAGTATTTTCGCGGCAATCCTCAACGGATGATCTGCAAGACCTTCTCCACGCACATCTGGGAAAAAGAGCAGGGTGGCCCGGTGATGGTTACTGAGACTTTTGAACTCAGCGCGGACAAGCTGCCCAGCGACGAAGTGCTCACCTACGCGCCTGCCATCTACCAGGAGTTGGTCGTCAAGAAATTCGACGTACGCATGGTACTGCTGGGCGCGGCAGTGTATTCCTATGCTCTTCACAGCCTCAAGGGCGCGCTCGACTGGCGCGGGGACGCCACGCAAGGCTTAGTGAGAGTAGAAGCCGTCATCACACCGCCGGAGGTTGAAAAATCCGTGCTGGCGTTCGCGGCCAAATCCGGTATCGCCTGCGGCAGCTTTGACTTCGCCATCGACAATCAGGACCGGTGGTGGTTCCTTGAAGTCAATGAAGGTGGACAGTTCCTCTGGCTCGACGCAGCCAATGCCGGTCTTCATGTGCAGGAAAAATTCCTGGCTTTTCTGACCTCGCCGGAAGGATCATCACGGCAGATGCTCGAAGCAAGACAGTCAGAATTTCCTTCCTTGAGTGACTACCTCGCATCCCCGGCCAAAG
Source organism: Terriglobia bacterium (assembly GCA_020072645.1). Classification (NCBI taxonomy): domain Bacteria; kingdom Pseudomonadati; phylum Acidobacteriota; class Terriglobia; species Terriglobia bacterium. The sequence continues at coordinate 105,533 of JAIQGK010000010.1, read as the reverse complement.
ACCAGCAGTTGCCGGAAGAAGCTGATCCAGATGCCAGCTATGTTTCGATAGAAGCGTGAAAGTGGCGGATGAGGGCAGCGGGCAAACCTGCCACGGAGTCGCTGAGACACGGAGAAAACGCAGATCGGATGATCGCGCGTGACCAGGAGATCAGATGATCGGGCAGCTCTACCGCGGATTTGCGCGGATGATCGCGGATATAGACTCTGAACTTGCGCTGTTGTGTCGGTAGAAAGCCGACCCGAGCTCGTGTAGGATTTCCCGCGTAACTTTTGTCTTTTATCTTTAATTTTTTGACTGCTGAGCGGTGCAGCGCGGACCTGTGCGCCATCGCTCCACGCCGGAGATAACAAATGGCAAAGCCTAAGCCTAAAGTGGCAAAGCGCAAAGCAGCAAAACCCAAAGCAAAGCCCAAAGCTGTAAAGCCTAAAGCTGAGGATGACCGGAAGAAGGGAACCCCGGAAGAGAGAATCGAAGACTTGAAACGCCGCGCAGAAGAGCTTTGCGGCGGCCAGATGACGGTTGGCACGCTGGACGACTATCCCTCTGGGCTGCCCGCCGAAGTGGAAGAAGGATTTTGGAAACACGTTGTGGACTACGAGGAAGCTCCCTGGACGACCCACTTCCAGCAGCTTGAGAACGCGGGCGTGTTACTCCCACCGCCGGATTCGCTCACGGATGAGGAACTGACGGCAACACTATGGGACATAATCCAAAAGCTCGCCTTGCTTCGTGTGTTTGTAGAACAGACAGATCATCTCAGTGACCGCGAACTCTACACCCATCTGTGGACCAATTCCCTGCGGGAAGAAACAAAGGCATTGGCGCTGGGTGCGAATTCCGCGTATCACATCCAGTTGCTTGGCGGCTGCAGCGAGCAGGATATGGTGCTCTACCTCAAGTATTACGCGGACGACGACTTTCGCCAGCAGTGGCAGAAGGATTGGCCCAATGATCCCATTCCCACGCACGAAGATCCGCCTTACGACCGCGACCGTCTGCTGCCCAAGCCGGATTATGGCCAACCCTCTGATGGAGAGCCCAATTGAACGCCTGGGAAATTCTGGGGCAGGCGGGACCACGCCGCGGGCGAGGCGCTGCGCGAGAAGTGTCCTCGTGAATCGCACGTCGCCTAGCAATGAGAGAACCGGCTCCGATAGGGTCCATTGAACCGCGATGGCCCGTGGTAGTGGCGAGCCTCTTGCTACTTGCTCTGCTTACGGAACCCTTATCCGGTTCAGGTTCTCCCTTTTCTCCATTCTGAATTGCGCTTCATCTTGCGTCTTCCCCGCCAGCTACTTTGGAGGTTCGAATTCCCCGCTATCGGCCATTTCTTGAAGGCTCAGACTCGGGATGAAGTCTTTTTCTTTGCGGTAGATCTTTTGCAGTTCTTTTTCAGAGAACTCCTTTATCTTCGATTTACTGATCTTGTTCCCTTTACCGGCCTTCCATGCACTGGACCAGAGCGCAGCAAGAATCATCACGCTATCAGCCAGCGATTGGATAGTCGCTTCGCGCACCTTTTTGTTTTCCCACAGAGCTTTTGAGCGGGCGGTTGGTCCAAGGCTCGGATCATCAGCTTTAATGATGTCCATGGGAGAAAGCCGGCCTTGTGCATCGTGCATCAATTTGATGATCGCGATACCCGCATCATGGCCGGTCTCAATGTCGGGCACGTCTTCGTGGCCATTCTGCAGCGCCTCATCAACGCCGGCCAGCGCGGTTGCGGTGTCAACCTCCAGCATTTGCTCCTCGTAAATCCCATGGATTTTGGCCTCTGCGGTTTTCTTGAAAGCCGCAAACTCATCGCTATCACGAGGAAAGGGGTATTCCCGGCCATCCACTTCCATCATGGGAGGGACACCGTGATGCAGATACGAACAATGTAAGGGCTGTGAAGCATCCCCAACATAGTGGCCCATGATACCGCCGGCAGCCACAAAATGCAGAACGTCACCATTTTTCAAGTACTCGACCATAGCTTCCCATATTTGCCAGACACGAAACGGGAGGCACCCCTCTTCGGGTCCTGCACCACGAGCGGCAAAGCCATCAAAATAATCCTTCCAAACCTTGGCTGAGATGTTCTTCGGATCTTTGAAGCAACGGTCCAAGAGCGATGGACCGCCATTTATGTCTTGAATGTCGATGTCGGCAAAGTGCTGAATCGCCTCGTTGGGGCGGCCTGAGCCTGGTGTGACCATAACGTAATCTGGAACGTCAACGAGTGGAACAAAGCCGGAGCGTCCAACTCGGAACTCCTTGCCTTGGCTGATGGTTTCATCGTCAAAGCCTATCCGCTCCTGATTAGCTCTTAGGAGCTCACTCAAAGTGCCCGATACCTGATCACAAGCTTTCCAGCCGATACTGAAGTGACCAATTTTCCCCCAATACTCGTCATGGCCCGTGCTCCAATTGCGAACCACCTCCACATCTAGAGATCGGCAAATTGTGGACATGAATGAGGCCAGAGCAAATGAGCTGCGAATCCCGGCCGAATCCACAAACCGCTGGCCGCCCCACTGCATTGCCACTGGCCGAAGTCGGCGCGCGCGTCTGCCACGGTCAGGCGGCAGCATCCGGTCGTCAAAATCCTGCGATTCTGTCTCCTTTTGCTGCGCCTGTTGGGGCGGATCGTAGTACCAGACAGTCCCGGAATCACCAGGTTGTGTCAGCGGGTGATCCGGACCCTGATTCATTCTGGGGCCAATCAACAGGTCGGTTGCGTAATCGAACCCACCAGACGAAGCAAAGCGGAAGAAAAGCGCCATGATTTCGCCTTCGGAAACGCCGCTGGAACCCCCGAAAGCTCGCAACGGGCAGCCGATCAGGTCAAGCGTGATCGATTGCTCTGTGGCATCAAAGATTTCTCCGATTTCGCCAATGCCAAAAGCCTGGGATGTCCATTGGCGTATGTCGTCGATACGGACAAGGCCTGCATCGAGCGTGAGATAGGTCCGCGAACCGGCCCAACTGGGGAATGCTCCGCTCATCAGTTGACGATCGACGGCGATGCTTGACGTCACTCCGACACGCTGGTACGCGCCGCGAATGAATGCGCGCACCTCTTCGCCTTCCCCACCTGCAACGTGACGGTTCGTAAGTGCGTAGTAGGAGCCGCCTTTACGAATCAGGCAAGCGAAAGTGCCTAGGCTCTGCTCGCCCTGATGCTGGCGCATGCAGGAATAACCGCCGCCGAGCATGGAACTGTTGAAGGAAGGGCCTGGAGCCAGTGTAGCTGGCGCTTCATCAGGCTGGGCGAGAATCACGCATGTGGGTATGGCGCGGCCATCCTGCAGGTACAGAGTTCTGGGAACAAGCTCGGAGCCGAGCTTTCCCGCTTCTTGCCAGTCACGCACGAAGACCAATACGGCTGGCCAGGACCATGGCCGAATAATGGAGTTCAACAGCGTTCTGGGCTCCGTGACGCGCGGATAGCCTTCCGGTCGCGGCTGATCCGGAGGATGCTCTGCATACCAGTCTTTATGGTGAATAAGATACCGGCCCACTGCTGTTCCGACGACATTTTCGAGGCTGGCGAGATACACATGATAGGCGTCACGCGCATCAAGCAGATCCTTGATCGAAAGCGAAGAATAATCGCGTCGCGGTGGAAACGGGGAAGGATGTCCAACGGGCCGCATGGTCTGCAGCGGCATTCTCTTCTGCTTCATGAGAACCTCTTCCGTTAAATTCTGCTCGTAATATTTTCATAACGCAATTTCGAGGAGTCTCCCTTCGAAAAAAATTCCGAAAAATGAAATAGATACGAGGGAAGACTTCAGGCGCATGGAATTGGCTTGGATTGTGGAATGTCCAATAGGCGGCGAGACTCTTTACGCAACCTGGAGAGACGTTTACCGCATTGTGTTCACAATGCTGCGACATCCAGGGAGATAGGGACATCAAGGACATCGGGATTCGGACGTCGGGAAAAGACAATGAGCATTTATCATGCGGATATGACCACCAAAGCCGCCAGCCAAACCGCACTTGCCCACCTTGCTTTCTGCCAGCAGCATGAGAGCGAAATGCTTTCACTGCTGCGGAAGATGGTGGAGATTGAATCACCCAGCGACGACAAAGCCGCGGTGGACCGCATGGGCGCATTCCTGGCGGAAGTGTTTGAACGCCTGGGCGGACAGGTAACTTTCTATCCGCAGGAAGCGGCGGGCAATCACCTGAAAGCTGAATTTGCCGGCGGCGTGGGCAAGCCCGTACTTCTCCTGGGACACTTTGATACCGTCTGGCCGATGGGCACTCTGGCGAAGATGCCGTTCCGCATGGAAGCTGAACGCGTTTTTGGTCCCGGCGTGTATGACATGAAGGCCGGAATTGCCATGATGATTTTTGCCTTGCGCGCGCTCAAAGAATCCGGCGCGGCGCATCGACCCGTAACTATCCTGCTGGATACCGACGAAGAAGTTGGCAGCACCACGGGCCGCCCGATCGTGGAGGCCACAGCCAAAAGCTGTGAGGCTGTGCTGGTGCTGGAGCCTTCACAGGGTCCGCAGGGACATCTAAAAACTTCACGCAAAGGCGTGGGCGACATGACGATCCGCGTGCGCGGCCGGGCATCCCACTCTGGCGTGGATTTTGAGAAAGGCCGCAGCGCCATTGTTGAGTTGGCGCGCCAGCTTCTGGAGATCGTGAAATTTACCGATCTCGCGCGCGGAATCACGGTGAACCCCGGAGTGATCCAGGGGGGAACACGCAGCAACGTGATTGCCGCGGAAGCCTGGGCTGAGGTTGACTTGCGCATTGCCCGCGCCGCTGACGCCGCAGAGCTGGAAAAAAAATTTGCCGCGCTCAAGCCGTTCGATCCGGATTGCGCTATTGAGCTGAGTGGCGGAATCAATCGCCCACCCATGGAACGGACGGAAGGCACCGGGCGGCTTTTTGGCATGGCTCAAGAGATCGCCGCAACCATGGGATGGAAGCTGGAGGAGTCTTCTACCGGCGGCGGATCAGACGGAAACTTTACATCGGCACTGGGCATACCGACCCTGGACGGGCTGGGCGCGCTGGGCGAGGGGGCGCACGCTCCTAATGAGTCCGTTGTAATCCAGGAGCTGCCTAAGCGAACCGCCTTAGTCGCCACGTTGGTCCAAAGTCTATGAAACATAAGGATTTATTAAAGAACTTAAGATTGAGTTACTTAAAGTCCTTAGTTTTCAATGTTTCTTTGACTCCCCTGTTTGGTTGACCTACAATCGTGATGAATCTTAATAACAAACCCACGGAAGCCTGCTTCACGGTGTTTCCTGGACGGAGCAAAACAATGTTTGGTGGAAAACTTGGTGTACCTGAGCTGCTGATCATTCTGGTCATCGCATTGATATTTTTTGGTCCTAGCAAGCTGGGCGATCTGGGCAAAGGCCTGGGCGACGCGATCAAAAATTTCAAGGGCGCAATGAAAGATGGCGAGGGTGCCGCTCAGCCTGCTGAAAAGAAATAATCAGCTTTTCATTAACCCGGTAGTTTTTAAAATCTCTGTCACCAAAGACAGAGGCAATCCCACCACATTGGAAAATTCCCCCTCGATGCGGTCGGTCCAGCGTGATGCGCCGCCTTGTATGGCGTATGCTCCGGCTTTGTCCATGGGTTCACCGCCGGCAACATACTGCTGAATCTCGGCTTCGGCAATTTCACGAAAGTAAACTTTCGTTGTGCTGGCACGCGTCTCCGCGAGCGTGCCGGGCGCGACTGTTTCCGATGGAACTATGCTGGGAGAAACTGCGCTCGGCGCAATCAGGCTTACCGCTGTCGTGACTTCATGGCTGCGCCCCGAAAGACGCCGCAAGATGCGCATCGCGTCAGCGTGGTCTATTGGCTTGCCCAGCACTTCGCCCTCGATCACGACGATTGTGTCCGCGCCCAGCACGTAGCTCTGCGGATACTGCGCTGCAACTGCCTGCGCTTTTTCCCGCGCCAGCCGCAGCGCATATTCGATCGGCGGCTCGTGGGCGAATTGGTCTTCATTGATGTTCGCGGCATGCACCTGAAACGGAATCCCGATTTCGCGCAGCAACTCCTGACGCCGCGGCGAAGACGAAGCTAAAATCAATTCTGGCTTTTTTTGTTGATGCATCCTGAAGGCTGTTGGGTCCTTCTCAACATACGTGAGCAGCCATACACTTAGCAACGCCGTATCTAACAACGCAATGTCTAAAATGCTCGGTGCTCATCTCGCTGGCGACAACTGCGACTTCCGCGTCTGGGCGCCATCGGCAAAAACCGTCACGCTACGCCTGAACAACGACCAAGGCAATCACGACTGGCCGATGCAAGCATCCGACGGCTACTTCTCACTCCAGGCCTTTGCCCGCCCCGGTGACAGATACTCTTACATCGTCGACCAGAACAAGCCTGTGCCCGATCCCGTATCGCGGCTGCTGCCGGAAGGCGTTCACGGGCCAACGGAGATCGTCGATCCTGAGACATTCGCGTGGACTGACTCCGCCTGGCGCGGCCTTCCGCTGCGCGACTACGTAATCTATGAACTCCACATCGGCACGTTCACGCCGCAAGGCACGTTCGACGCAGCTATCACCAAGCTGCCTTACCTTAAAAAGCTTGGCGTCACCGTGATCGAAATTATGCCGGTCGCCGCTTTTCCCGGGACACGTAACTGGGGTTATGATGGCGTTTCACCATACGCGGTCCAGGCCAGTTATGGCGGTCCTGAAGGCCTCAAGCGACTGGTCAATGCAGCACACGCCATCGGCTTGGCCGTGATGCTTGACGTGGTTTACAACCATTTGGGCAATGAAGGCAATTACCTGTGGCTGTTTGGCCCTTACTTCACTGACAAACATCAAACGCCGTGGGGCGAAGCCATCAATTACGATCAGCCCGGGTGCGAAGGCGTCCGCCGTTATTTCGCGCAAAACGCGCTTTACTGGGTGCGTGAGTATCACATGGATGGCCTTCGGCTTGATGCGGTACAGACCATCAAGGATGATTCGTCACGCCACATTCTGGCTGAAATCAAAGCCGACGTTGCCGCCCTGGCCAGTGAACTCGGCCGCCACGTTTATGTCATCGCTGAAACCGACGAAAACGATACTAAGATCGTCCGCGCCCCTAAAGCCGGCGGCTTTGGACTTGACGCAATCTGGAGTGACGATTTTCATCACGCCATCCACGCGTTCTTTACCGGTGAGCGTAAAGGCTATTACCAGGATTTCGGCCGCCCGGATCAAATCACCCGCGCGCTCACGCACGGCTTCGTCTTTCAGGGTGAGCCGTTCCATTTTTGGAGTGGACGCCCGCGCGGCACGAGCAGCGCCGGCATGCCCGCCGCAGCGCACGTGATCTGCATCCAGAACCATGACCAAGTCGGCAATCGCGCCACGGGTGAGAGGCTTACTGCGCTTGTCCCTCGCGGCGCTCGAATGCTTGCTGCGGCGCTTCTGCTGCTGGCTTCAGAAACGCCGTTGCTCTTTATGGGCCAGGAATATGACGAGCCCAATCCTTTCCTCTTCTTTACGGACTACGGCGATCCCATCTTGCAGCAGGCCGTACGCGAAGGCCGCCAGCAGGAGTTCAAAGACTTTGATTTTGCCGGCCACCATGTGCCTGATCCGCAGGACTCCGTGACCTTCAAGCGATCAAAACTCAACTGGCAGCTAACGCAGGGTGAAAATCCAATGCTGGATTGGTACACGTCTCTGCTCGCGCTGCGCAAAAAATTCATGAAAGATTGCGAGCCGACCTGCGAAGCCAAATTAATTGACGGCATCATCCACATGCAGATTCCCTGCGAAGAACCCACTCTCAAAGTCTTCGCGCGAATTCAGGGCGCCTCTGCTCTTCCTGAACTTGGCGCTGGATGGGAAAAAGCTCTGGCTGAAGAAGAGGATGGCTACGCTGTTAGCGTTTGGGTAGAGAGCCTAGACATGCGGTGAAAAAGCAAGCCACGAATTTCGCGAATCAAAACTAATCAAAAACAGAAATTGATTCGCGTCTTTCGCCGTTGATTCGCGGCTACCCGTTTTGATCTGCGTTCATCAGCGGAAATCTGCGGCGATTTCTTTGGCAGACTGCTGACTACCGGTTGCTGACTGCTTACCTCACGCCCACCTGCCCTTTCACCGAATCAATCAGCTTCTTTGAGTCCCAACCCACACCGTCCTTGAACACCAACTCAACATTTTCTATGTCGGCGATTTTGCTTGAAGGATCGCCTTTCACCAGCATGATGTCCGCCTGCTTTCCCGGTGCGAGCGAGCCAACCTGGTCGGCGACGCCCAGAAATTGCGCGCCGTTTAGCGTGGCGATCTTGATCGACTCCAGCGGCGTAAACCCTGATTCCGCCAGCAGTTCAACTTCGCGCAAATCGCCAAAGCCGGCAATGATGCCGCCCAGGCCCGTAGGATCCAGGCCCGCAAGCAGTGTTCCTCCGGCTTTCACAAACGCTCGCTCAAATTCCATTTCGCGCTGGAACATCGTTGGCCACGGGCTCTGCGGGTTCTGCCCGACGCGCGCGCGATTCGCGTGGTATGCCTTGGCGGCCTCGTCGCTCAGCATATCCAGCGCCTTCTGCGGCACGTCCGGGCGCGAAGCCACAAACTGCTCAAACACCGGCAGTGTTGATGTTACAGCCACATGTTTCGCCACAAGCATCTTGATCGTCGTCTGGATCGGCTCGCTCGTTACTTCCAGTTTGGCAGCCGCAGCTACCGCCTGGTTTGGATTGGGACAAACATCTGGCTTCTTGTCCGGATGAAATTCCGTATCCACCGTAAGCCCATGCTCCAGATCGTCAATGCCAAGCTCCGCCGCCTCACGGAACCCGATCGAACACAGATGCCCCGTGACCTTGATGCCGTGCTTATGCGCCGTATCCACCACCGCTTTCAACTCCGCGCGCGTCAGGTAGTTATAGACCTTGAATGAGCGCGCGCCCTCCGCTACCCAGTACTCCACCGTGCGCGTGGCGTCATCGGGGCCGCTGAGCCCGTGCAGTTGCAGCAGAAACAGCGGCTTCTCTTCCCCTTCCAGGTAGGGGCCGGTGGCGTTGATCTTGGGGCCGGGAGTTTTTCCAGCGTCCACGGCTTTCTTGATTTCCAGGTCGGTATAAGGCTCCATGCTGCCGGTCGTCCGGATCGTGGTTACACCTAGCGCCAGATAGAGCCGCGGAAAGCTGAAAGGCATGTCATGGTAGAGGCTCCCGCCGCCCGGATAAAAAAGATGGTCATGCATGCCCACCAGCCCAGGCAGCGCGGAGTAACCGCTCATGTCCATGCGGTTCGCATTGGGCGGCACAAGCAGCGTGTTGCCTATGGCCATAATTTTTCCATCGGAGATTAAGATCGTCTGGTCGGCCTTCGCCGCCGCCCCTGTGCCGTCAATCACGCGCACGTGTTCCAGCGCGATCACCGGCGACTGCACGCGGATGAAATCTTTGATCGTTGGCTGCGGTTGTGGTTGGGCGAAACATGTGGCACAGCTAACGACCATCAGAGCGATGAATAAACGGCGCATGGAAGAAGCCTCCAGTGGTTCAGGAACATGCAGCATAAATGCAGGCATAGACTCATGCAAGGGGCAGCGGAGTTTGGTCATGGACTTTCTTGGAGGAGATTCAGCTTAAACAATCCAGCGCCGCTAGTGCTCTGACCGCATGATACTTGAAGAGTCCGCCTAAAACTATTGTGGACCGCAGCCGCCCCCGGCTGCGCGCGATAACTCTAGGGGCGGGAAAAAGGATTCATCCCAATTCTGAATCTACTCGGTCAGAACACCAGGCGCGGATGAGAATAGCCCGGCATGGCTCCGAAGCGATCCCGCAGCGCGGGAGAGCGAGGACAAGTGCCGGGAAAGGGGTACATCAACAACAGATCCTGCTTCAGCGGGACGGCTGAAGCAAATAGCCCGCTACGGATGTTCCCCCAGTATGATAAAACTCGAAGTGCATGGCTGCAAAAACGTCGGTAAGATTAACGCACGGCTCGTGGACGAAGCAGCGAAAACTCTTGGCGCCAAGTCACGGACGGAGGCTGTGCATATTGCTCTGCGCGAGATTGTGTCGCTCCGGCGTTTCAAAAACTGATGAAAAAACACGCCGGCAAACTCGCGTTCGCCGGGCATGATCGGTAACGCCAGTTAGCAATTACCCATCCACACTTCCCCCATGACTGTTTCAGGGCTGAATGCTATTTGCTGATTACAAGATGCTAAAATGAAAGACTAAGCCCATCCTCATGGACCGCGCACACATCCGAAATTTTGCCATCATCGCCCACATTGATCATGGCAAATCCACGCTTTCTGACCGGCTCCTGGAGCTGACGGGAGCGCTCGCCCTGCGCGAGATGCAGGAACAGGTGCTAGACGCTATGGATCTGGAGCGTGAGCGTGGCATCACCATCAAGGCCCACGCTGTCCGGATGAAGTACACAGCCAAGGACGGGCAGGAATATCAGCTCAACCTGATCGATACCCCCGGCCACGTCGATTTTTCTTATGAAGTTTCGCGTTCGCTGGCCTCGTGCGAGGGCGCTTTACTCGTAGTGGACGCTTCTCAGGGCGTCGAAGCACAGACCTTGGCCAACGCTTATTTGGCTATCAATCACGGGCTGGAAATTATTCCGGTCATCAACAAGATTGATCTGCCCAGCGCCGACATACCGCGCGCCAAAGAAATGATCGAGCAGACCGTGGGCCTGGACACAAAAGACGCCATGCTGGTAAGCGCCAAGAGCGGGCTGGGCGTGCCGGAGCTGCTGGAAGCCATCGTCAAGCGCCTGCCTCCTCCCAAGGGCGATCCCGATAATCCTTTGCAGGCCCTGATCTTCGATTCATGGTTCGATCCTTATCGCGGCGTCATCGTGCTGGCCCGGCTTTTTCAGGGAACTCTGCGCAAGGGCATGAAAGTGCGCCTGTGGTGGAACGGCAAAACGCTCGATGTGGAAACTCTTGGCGTGCTCACGCCCAAGCCGGTGGAAATTGACGAACTGGTGGCTGGCGAAGTGGGATTCATCGTCGCCAACAACAAAACCGTCTCTGACACCAAGATCGGCGACACCATCACCGACGACGCGCGCCCGGCCATTGAGCCGCTTCCCGGCTTTGAAGAACTCAAGCCCATGGTCTTTGCCGGACTCTACACCGTGGACGCGCACGAGCACACCGCGCTTCGTGAAGCGCTGGAAAAGCTGCGGCTCAATGATTCTTCTTTCTTCTTTGAGCCGGAAAGCTCCGCTGCGCTGGGCTTCGGTTTCCGCTGCGGCTTTCTCGGCCTGCTCCACATGGAAATTATTCAGGAACGCCTTGAGCGCGAATTTGGCCTGGAGCTCATCACCACCGCGCCGGGCGTGCGCTATGACATTACCAAGACTGACGGCGAGAAAGTTCAAGTCGATAATCCTTCACGCTGGCCCAATCAGAGTGAGATCGCCAAGATTGAAGAGCCGGTGATTCTGGCCACCATCCTGACCAATGAAGAATACGTGGGCGGCATTCTCAAGCTGGTGGAAGACAAGCGCGGCAAGCAAAAAGGCTTTGAGTACGTAAGCGCCAGCCGCGTCATGCTGACCTATGAGCTGCCGCTGAATGAAATCGTGCTGGATTTTTATGACCGGCTGAAGACCATCTCGCGTGGCTATGCGTCGCTTGATTATCATCTTGCCGGGACGTGGGAGTCGCCCATGGTGAAGCTCGATATCCTGGTGGCCGGCGATCCGGTGGACGCGCTCTCCATCATCGTGCATCGCGACTTCGCTTATGATCGCGGACGCGCGCTCGTCTCGAAGATGCGCGAACTCATCCCGCGGCAGATGTTTGAAGTCGCCATTCAGGCCTCGATTGGGGCCAAGATTATTGCCCGTGAAACCGTGGCGGCCATCCGCAAAAACGTGCTGGCCAAGTGTTACGGCGGTGACATCTCGCGCAAACGCAAGCTTCTGGAAAAACAAAAAGAAGGCAAGAAGCGGATGAAGCGCATCGGCAAAGTCGACATCCCTCAGGAGGCCTTCCTTGCCGTGCTCAAAGTCGGCGAGGGCGCGTGATGCAGCTGGCCAGTGAAAAGTTGCGCGCAGTAAATGTGCAAATCTCCTGTTTTTCACGAAAGTACATGCCCATTTGTGGTGCAAGCTCTGCGCTCACGCGCCGCCCCGTCTAACAGGTTGATAATAAGAGTTTTATAAAGTGCAGCGCTGGTGGGGCAGATTGCTTAAGTTATTGAAAAATATTGTGCTACTCTGCTGCCTCAGACACATTTGCACAAAGTTTTCCACAGCCTCCTGCCCGCTCAGCCCTCACGCTTAGTGCATTTCTTTCTTGAAGTTGACGGTGATGAACGTCTCCACTTCAACCGCCTCACCGTTCAACACATATGGGCGATAGCGCCACTGCGCCACGGCATCAAGCGCGGCGTGCAGCAGCAAAGGATGTCCACTGATTGCATTCAAACTCTGGATCTTGCCGTCGCGGCCAATGATGGCATGTAATTTTACCTGGCCCTGAATCCCGCTGACCGCCGCGATGTGCGGATAGATCGGTTCCACACGATTCACAAGCTGCCCCTCAGACAACTGTGAAGTAACGCGCTTGGGGCCGCCGAATTTCACATTGGTCTTGCTGGGACCATCGGACATGAAGTCGCTGAGCTGCTTGTCAGTCTGGTTACCGCCTCCTTGAGGTCCGGGCGTAGGTGGTTCACCGATTGGAACGGACCATGGACGATCGGGAATTGTGCTCTGGTGATTATTGAACGTAAAAACAGCCGTTGTTCTCGGCCCAGATCGCGCCGGACCGGAAGCTGACGCATGATCGGTGCGGACTCTTTCCACTCGATCAAGAGTTACGGGTTTCACCGGCGTATAGATTAGAACCCGCGCGGAAACCGGTATGACTCCAGTTGAAAGCAGTGGAATGACTACCAGCAAGCCTCCAACGATTGCTTCCGCGGTAAATGCAGTTGCCATGGGCCAGCGTTTTCCTTTGCGCGGCGCGGATGAAGATTCAAGCAGCGTATCTCCAAACATTTTTCTCACCTCATGGAAGTGATTTGACACCGGAGAGTTCCGCCGAAGTTCCGTTGTAGGCAAAAATAAAAAGGCCGCCTGCGCAGGCGGCCCGTGTGATTCTCAGGAACAATTATGGTTTCTTCGGTGTCGGAGAAGCTGTTGCCGGACGAGTTGGAGTTGTCGCCGGGCGCTGGGCTGGCGCTTTTGCTGCGCCTGCTGGCTTGGTTGCGGGAGCAGTCGCGCCGGCTGGGTTCTCTTTGTCGTAAGCGTCCACCAGCTCTTTGGTGATAACGGTTCCCTGCGTGGCCCAGAGCACTGGCGAAGTCTGTGGGTTGGAAACATCCAGCACCACGGCAAAGCCGTTGGCATTGGAGTATTTCTCCAACACGTTCACCATTTTTGATCCAATGCGATTAATCACGTCCTGCTCTGCCTGCTGGAATTCAGCCTGAGCATCTTCATAATTTCTCTGCAAGGCCTTCTGCTTGGTGTCAATGGCTTTGGCCCGGCTGCTCTTTTCGTCATCACTTAACTTGTCCGCTTGAGCCTGATATTGCTTCTTCAGTGCCTCAACGTCATCGCTCTGTTGCTTGAGTTCAACCTGCTTGGGAGCGAACCTCTGCTGCAGCGCGTCAATTTCCTTCTTGCCTTCAGCGCATTCCTGAATCGCCTGCTGAATGTTGACCACGCCAATCTTGGTAGGCACCGGCCCTGTAGGCGCCGGGGTGCTGGCGGATGGCGCGTTCGCGGCTGAGGGAGTGCTCGCGGATGGTGCCGCTGCGCCCTGTGCGCAGGCAAACGTGCCGAGTACGGCGCTCAGACCGAAACCCAGCGCCAGAGTTTTGAGTTGTGCCATGCTCATGCTTTTTACGTGCTCCTTGGATTAGTTGCGGCGTGGCTGTTCCAGCAAACGCCGAAAGCTTAAGGCTTCTTGGGCGTAGCTGCGCCGGAAGCCGGAGGCCGTGCGGCAGCAGCGCCCGCCGGCTTGGTTGCCGCTGGTTTCGGCGCAGGCGCCGCCGTCGGCGACTCTGCGTTGTAAGCGTCTATCAGGTTCTTGGTGATGTTGGTTCCCGGATTCGCGTACAGCACTGGAGTTTGCGGGTTGGAAACGTCCATCACCACTGCGTAGCCATTCGTTCTTGCGTACTTCTCCAGCACGTCAAGCATCTTTTTGCCCAACCGGTTCAGGATTTCCTGCTCCGCTGTCTGTACTTCATTCTGGAAATCTTCAGCGCTCCTTTGCAGGGTCTTCTGCTTCTCAGTGGCCGACCGGACGCGGTTGTTGCGCTCTTCGTCACTTAGTTTGTCACCCTGCGCCTGGAGTTGCTTTTTCATGTTTTCCAGTTCGTCATTCTGGGTCTGTAACGCTGCCTGGCGGGGAGCGAACTTCTGTTGCAAAGCTTCCAGTTCTTTTTTGCCTTCATTGGTGTTGGCAATAGCGTCCTGGATGCTAACAATGCCTACTTTATTGCCGGCAGCTGAGCCTGCGGCGGGTGCCTGCGCGCGGGCGGCTGAAATTCCCCAGACCAGGACCAGTGCGAGACTTAGGACGCGGGTATTGATGTATCTTGCCATGAAATATTGGACTCCTTGGTGGTTCTCAGGTAACTATTCTTCGCGATACACGGTCACGAGGGCAGCTCAATGAGTGCGTGAAATCTGCGGTGGGAACGGGTACCCAAATTATAGGTTGTGGCCTCCGCCAGCGTCAAACAAACACTTCCTTTAGAAAGTGGTGCTGATGGTGAATCTAAACGTCTTACGCGGCTCCTGCAGGCGAAAATCTGGGGCCAGCGCGGAGATCGCGGATTGAAAACTAAAATCGCCCACCGAACCCACCGGGAACATGCTCCGCGAAATAGGACTGGGAGAATGGACAATGGTATTCAGCGTAAGCGGATTGTACGCATAGTAAATTCGGAACGGCTGTTGCACGATCGGCAGCAGCACCTGCAGCTCCAGCCCCGTGGACATGCGCGGCACGTAGTTGGTGCCGTCAACCGGCTTCAGGTCTCCACTGAATGGAAAGGGTTGACCTCCGGAGCACTGGAAATTAACGATCGCGGGGCAGCCAAAAACAGTGCTGTTCAGCAGCGTCAGCGAATCTGAGCTGACTTTCAGCTGTGACGGAAGAGTGACAAAGTCCATGCCGAAATCGGCAAAGGGCGCCAGCGTAACCGGTCCCACAACGTGCACTCTGTACTCGGCGTTTGCCACAAACTGTGTATCGCCGCCGGGCAGCGTGATGTTATTCACCGGCAGCGGCACGGTTACGTTCCCACGCCGCGGGTTCGTCGGATCGATTGGCACCGGGCTGCCGTCAGGGTTGGTGAGCTGGAAATTCTGTACCGTGCTGACGAATACATAAGGAGAAACCGTGCGCACGTCAAAGCCGCGCAAGTCGTTTTCTCCGCCCATATAGAAGCGCTGGTAAGGCGGCGCTTCAGACCCGGCAAAGCCATTGATAAAGCTGCCCTGGATGCGCACGCCCAAAGTGTTCTGATGGTACAACGGCTTCCACTGCGTGAAAGCGATGAGCGGCCGGTAGAACTTTACGTTACCGCCCAGACCGGCAACTTCACTGGAAATAAACAGGCTCTTCCCACGATGCGGACGGATGGGACTATCAATGGTGCTGAAACCAAACGAGGGCGTTAAAGAACTTGTAACAATGCCCTTCAGCGCGTCTGGACCAGAGATGTTCCGGAAATTCAGCGTCTGGAACAGATTGCGCGACGCATCGCTGAATGTGTTAATCGTCGTATTGTCCAGCGTGTAGGTCAGTCCCACGCGCTTGAAAGAATGTCCCAGCAGATAGCTCGATGATGCGGTGAATCCCGTGCTGGACTGGTTGTAGTTCAATAGCTGGTTCAGCACCGACTGCGGAAGGTTCAAATTCTGTCCGGCATTGATGGATGCCTGACGGGCCTGGTTGAAATCAAACCTGCGGCTGTACACCGTGAATCCGAGCGTCAGCGGCCGGTCAAACATATAAGGTTCGGTGAACCCAAACAGCAGCACGCGGGAAAGGCTGCCAACGTTGGCCTGTACCTGCAGTGTTTCGCCCAGGCCAAGAAAGTTATTGGTCTCATAATTCAACCCGATGAACGAACCTTCCAGTCCGCTCACACCGCCCGTAAGGCCAATGCTGTTCTTACCCTTCTCTTTGACCTTTACTGTCAGATCGACTGTGCCATTCTTCTGGTCGAGCTTGCGTTCGGTATCGTCTTCCGGTTTAAGCGCGTCGAAATAATTCAACTGGTTCAGGCGAAGCACGCTGATGTCCCACAGACGGCTGTTAAATACCTGCCCTTCCTGCACCAGTAATTCACGGCGGATAACGCGATCGCGCGTTGTGGTGTTCCCCTGGAACTCGATCCGGCGGACAAAATACGGCTTGCCCTCTTCCATCTCAATGTTCAGGGTGATCATCTTCTTTTGATCGTCAATTTCAGTCGTCGGCACTGGCGTAAAGTCGATATACCCCAGCTCGCCGTAAGCCTTGCGCAAGTTGTCCAGGCCCTTGCCGATCAGCTGCTTGTTGAAGGTTTCTCCATCCTTGATGGGGAAAACGCTCCGCAGCAGCTGCTTGTTGAGGATGGCTTTGTTGTTTGTAAAATTGATTGCCTTGAGCCTGTACTTATCGCCTTCCTCGATTGGCACGGTAATGTCCATTACCTTGCCCTGACCTTTTTGTATTAGCGGAAGATGAAACTTTGATGAAGTGTCGCGCAACTTTATCTTGGGATCGTCCACTACGGCCTGGAAGTAACCATATGTCTGCAACGCTTCGCGGACGCGCTCCGCGTCCTCTTCCAGTTTTGAAGCGTCAAAGGTCCGGGCAAAAATGTTTTCCAGGAAGATGGATCGGGGAACGCCGACCGGCTTGAGATTCTTCATGGCCGCGCGGAGCGTGCGGCTCTTCACGTGTTTATTGCCCACAAACGTGATTTTGCCGACCTTGATCTTTGGCCCTTCCTTCACGTTAAACGTCACGGAAACTGACGCCGGAGGAACCTGCTGTACCTGTATGTTGATGGTGGCAAACTGGCGGCCATGTTCGGCCAGCAATTGCTGCAACACCACCTTGGCCTTGATCACCTTGGTGGGATCGTATGGACTGTCCACGGTCAGCGGGACTTTGACTTTCTTATAGCGCTCCAGAACGTCGCTTTGCGAAACCGAATTCAGGCCGTGATACTCGATGGTCCGGATCGTCGGCTTTTCCCGCACATAAATATGGATGATCCAACCCTTGGCGGACTGCTCACGCTCCATGCGGACATCTTCAAAATAGCCGCTGTTCCAGACCGATCTCAGATCGCGTTGCAGCGCCGCCTCGTCATAAACATCGCCCGCACGGGTATAAATGCGCGATTTGACGGTTTCAGTTGGAATACGGCGGTTACCGGTGATCTCAATGTCCTGAATGAGCTGGCCGGTCTGCGGCGCGGCAAAGACCTTGGGAACCAATCCCAAAAGCAACAGGCACAGAATCAGCCCTAAGGGACCGATCCGCGCGACATGCTTGGAACTGGTTTCCTGAATTAACGACGGAGCTATATGACTACCCTCTGAGCAAGGTGGGAAAAGCCAGATTATACGGGAGTTACCGCCGAAGTGCCACTTGGACATATCCCTCACCCTAAAATCTCTCAAACCAGCGCATTCTTCTCATTTTTGTCTTTTCGGAATTGCCCGCCTGCTTAAATAATTCCCGCGCTTTGATGAACCATCGCAGGGCGGAAATCATAACTTTTGTTGAAAATGGGCTGTCCGGCTTTTTGGGCGGACTACTCCCCGGTGTTTGGAACGCGCCAGATTCCCAATCTTGCACACATTTTTAGTGGAAGCTTCCAGCGGGATTGTAAGACTCTCTGCGAAACGCCTGCCGACGTGGCCCTGCTCAGGATTTTGCCGCGGCATTCATTTTGCGTCGCGGTTCGGTACTGGCTTCAACCTCCACCAGGCAGGAATAAAACGTCGCACCACCGCCGATATCGGTAAGCGTCTCTGAGGTGAGGACGTTGATGCTGTTGCCGTCCGGCGCGAAACGCGCAGCATTCAGCCGCGCCGCCACCACGCCAGCCTGTACCGCGCCATTCACGTGGGCACGCAGCCTGACTTCGCCGCGCCCATTGAACACCCGTACCCAATCGCCTTCATGGATGTTCCGGCGATGGGCGTCCGCAGTGCTGATCTCCAACAACTCCGGCTGCTCCATCTTCTGCAGGGACGGAATGTTGGTGAACGAACTGTTGAGAAAGTTATCGGCTTTGCGCGCCAGCAGTTCCAGCGGAAATTTCTTTGCGCCTTCCGATAGGCGGGATTCTTGAGCCGGAGCGAATGAAACCACAGGATCCATTCCCTTTGCCGCAAGGCTTTCACTGTAAAGCTCTGCCTTGCCGCTGGGCGTGGCAAACCCGCCTTTGGCAAACGGCAAAAATGGTCCGTCGCCCAGGTTCAGCCGCACGTGGCCTGCTTTTTCCAGCCGCTCGCGAGTCATGCCTTCCATCCAGCGCTCCCAGCCTTTTGGAAGCTGCTGGTTCTCAGCTCTGGTGAGCGTAGCGTCAATCATCCCATCCGTGCTTTGCTGGAAACAATCGTCGGTAAAGCCCATCTTTTGCGCCAGCTCACGGAACACGTCAGTGTTTGATCTGCTCTCGCCCAGCGGCGCAATTGCCTGGTTCGATATTTGAAGATATGTGTGACCGTAAGCTTTGTTCAGGTCTTTATGCTCAAGGAATGTCGTCGCGGGCAGTACGATATCGGCATACGTCGTTGTATCAGTGAAGAACTGCTCATGGACGACCGTGAACAAATCTGGGCGCATAAAACCGCGGATGACATCATTGTGGTTCGGCGCTACGACTGCCGGATTTGAGTTGTAAACAAAGATGGCCTTCACCGGCGGATCACTCAACGTATTCAGCGCCTTGCCAAGCTCAGACATGTTGACCACGCGCGCCGCGCGTCCCAGCGGGCTTTTCTGCATCAGGTCAGGGCGATCCAGCGCCTGCATGTTCAGATAAAAAGCTCCGCTGGTGGAAAGCTGAATTCCCCCTCCAACTTCAGCCCACGAGCCGGTAATGCAAGGCAGCATGGCAATAGCGCGTATCGCGGAACCGCCATTTTGCGATCGCTGCACGCCGTAGTTCACGCGGATCACCGCGGGGCGCACCGTGGCATACTCGCGCGCCAGCTTGCGAATGTCGTCCGCGCTGATTCCGGTCCATGCGGCCGCCTTCTCCGGCGGATACTCCTGCGCGCGTTGCCGCAGTTGCTCAAAACCTAGCGTGTATTTGCTGACGTAATCTTTGTCGTATAGGTCTTCGTTGATAATCACGTGCATCATCGCCAGCGCCAGAGCAACATCCGTACCCGGATTGATCGGCAGATACCAGTCAGCGCTCTTCGCCGTGCGAGTCTTGTAAGGATCGATCACTACCAACTTGGCGCCATTGCGCCGCGCTTCCGCAATAAACGGCCACAGATGCACGTTGGTGGCGTGAATGTTCGCGCCCCAGGCAATAATGTATTTGGAATCGCGAAACTGTTGCGGCTCTGTCCCCACATTGCGTCCTGTGACCGTTGCCATGCCTGCTCCGCCGGCAGAAGCGCAGATCGTGCGGTCCAGTTGCGAAGCCCCCAGCCGATGGAAGAACCTGTGCGCCATTCCGGAATAGCTCAGCACACCCATGTTTCCGGCATATGAATATGGAAGGATCGCTTCGGGGCCGAACTCAGCGGAAATCTTCTTGAAGCGCGAGCTGATTTCCTCCAGCGCTTCATCCCATGAAATTCGCGTGAAGTCGCTTGCATCGCCTTTGCCGTGTCCTTTAGGGGCCGTGCGGCGCATGGGGTGCATCACTCGATCAGGTGAGTAAACGCGATCAAGATATTTGGTAACTTTCGCGCAAAGAAAGCCGCGCGTTACCGGATGCGCCGGATCGCCTTGGACGCGCGTGGCCCGGCCATCTTCCACGGTAATCAAGATGCCGCAGGCGTCAGGGCAATCGTGCGAGCAAACGGCGTGGACCACCTTCTTCATAGGGACATTATAAGGGCAAGAAGCGAGACGATCATGGATAGAATGTCTCGACATTCGCTCCAAAGTAACTCTTCGGTGGTGAATTGCAATGTGCCAAAATGTAGTGATGCGGAAAATATCTCTAAAAGAATTCCGGGCATGGTGTTAGGCCATACTGGATTGGGCTCAGAAGACCAAAGAAGCTGTGTTGACCACCAAGGGCGGCCGTCCTGTCGCCAAGCTGGTTCGGGCGGAAGAGGCTCCCCGCGAATTTTTAGGGCGGCTGGAGGGCATCGTAAAGATCACTGGCGACATTGAGTCGGCCATTGAGCCCGCCGATTCGTGGGATGCGGTGCGATGATTAATTTCAATCTCTTTCCGCGCCAGTTCCGCATTGCAGAGCTGGGCAGCTTCTCGAAGGTAGAACTTAGGATCGCCGCCTTTTCTCGCACTGCTTCCCGATGGCAGAACTTTCGGAGACCGCTTTTCGAGCAGGCTTTCGTCCCTGGGCAGGCCGGCCTTTTGCTGCGGGAAGTTCATCTCCCCGCGACGGGAGGACTGCCCTTGCCCGCTCGATCCAGAATACGAAGCGTGTCTTTTCGATTTGACCGCCGCGCACGCTCAACAAAATATTCCTGCGTACGCAAAGCAGAGATCTTTTCCGCGACCTCGACGTTAATTAGCTGATTCAGTGCCACACCTTCCGATTCTGCCGCCTTTCGGGCTTCTTCCAACAGTGAAGGCTGTAGGCGCAAAGCAAAATTACTCCGTCTCATGGATTTGAACTCCTAATCTGTTGAAGCGCCTCTTGCGGAAGCAGATATCACACTACAATGCTTTTTTGATCCGACCAGGAATTAAACAGTCGCCGCCGCCATCGAACTAGCCTGCGCTTTCAACGCCCGCAGGTCCATTTTGCCCGTGCCCAGGATGGGCAGAGCGTCCACGTGGAAGAACTGGTCTTTGCGCGGCTTCCACAGCGGCGGAAGATCGGCGCTGGTAAGTTTCGCCAGTACAGGTGCAAGTTGTTCGTTGCTGAGAGTGTGGAGCACCACCAGCCGCTCTCCCTTTTTTTCGTCAGGAGCGGCCGAGACTACAAAAACCTGCTCTGACGTTTCCGCCAGCTCATGTAATTTTTCTTCGACCCTTACGTGCGGGACCATTTCACCGCCAATTTTGCTGAAGCGGCTCAGGCGATCTGTGATCGTTAAAAAGCCATCGTCCGCCACGGCGGCAATGTCACCCGTGGTGTACCAACCGTCCTGTAAAATCTGGCGCGTTTCTTCCGGACGCCCCAGATATCCCTGCATCACGTTGGGCCCGCGCACCAAAAGCATTCCCGGAGTGTCCGGTGGCAACGGCTGTCCGGTCTCCGGATCGACAATGCGAACGCTCATGCCCGGCAAGGGATGTCCAATAGTGCCCTGGCGCGCACCGAGCTGCACGATGCCGGGAGCGCGATAATCAAAAATGTTCACAGCCACAACAGGCGCGCACTCCGTGCAGCCGTAACCTTCCAGAGGACGGACTCCGAACTGGTCTTCAAACGCGCGGGCCACCCGTTCTGGAAGTTTTTCCGCGCCCACCAGCACGCATCGCAGGCTGGCAAAATCCTCTCTGGGAACGCGGCGCGTGTACGCCTGCAAAAAAGTCGGAGTGGTAATCAGAAACGTCACACGGTACTTCCGAGTCAACTCGCCGATAATCTGCGAGTCCAGCGGGCTGGGATGGAACACCACGCCAACGCCATAAGTTCCGGTAAGCCACAAAGTCACCGTAAAGCCAAACGCATGGAAGAACGGCAGCACGCCCATCAATTTGTCTTCGCTGGTAAAAGAAAATACCTGCGTCATTTGCCGGATATTGGCCAGCACGTTATGGTGCGTGAGCATCACGCCTTTGGGATCGCCGGTGCTGCCGCTGGAAAAAATAATGGTCGCCAGATCATTGGTGGTGCGCTTCTGTGCGCCCACGGCCCGCTTTATCAGGGTATAAGGCAGAAAGATGGCGATAAGCAGCGCAAGAATCTTTTCGCTTGATTTAGGCTTGACCAGCACATCTTCCAGATATATCGACTGCCCGGGTACCTCAATCTTGTTCATGGCGGCAAGCTTTTCCAGAAAGAGCTTTGACGTAACTACCGTCTTCAGGCCGCATTGTTGCGCGCAGGATTCCAGAGTCTCAGTGCTGGCGGTGTAGTTTAGGTTCACGGGAACTTTGCCGAGCAACACAGCGGCGAAATTCACCAGCGCCCCGCCTACGGAGGGAGGCATCAGCACGCCTACCATCTCCTGGTCTTTCCACTGCGACCGCAGCCTTCGTGCGACGAAAATGAGTTTTAGCAGCATGCTGGCAAAGCTCACTTCAGGAAAGCGTGCATCGCCCATGCAGAAGCGGAAGGGATAGCGCCGCGCCGTGCGCACCAGAGCGCGGTCAAGCGTGTGGCGAGGCACGCGGTCTGCATCAAATGCCGCGGCTTGCAGCGCTTGGACCGCCCGCCGGACTTCCGCGGCGTTCGCAGTCGAAGGAAGCCATCCACCAAAGCTCACGGTCACGCAATACGGCATGCGGCGCGGCGCTTTCCATAAGAACCGCTCACGCTCATAACTAAAGATGCTTCCCCACACGCCGTGTAGGTT
Source organism: Terriglobia bacterium (assembly GCA_020072645.1). Lineage (NCBI taxonomy): Bacteria > Pseudomonadati > Acidobacteriota > Terriglobia > Terriglobia bacterium. The sequence goes on along the minus strand of JAIQGK010000010.1, from coordinate 82,890 downwards.
CACAGGAACGATGGGCGCATCCAGGCCGCGAATGATCCGCTCCATACCTTTGCGGAACGGCAGCATGGAACCGGTGCGGGTGATGTGGCCCTCGGCAAACACACACACTAATTCACCTGCCCGAATGGCATCACTAGCTTCGCGAAAAGCGCGGACGATGTCCCGGGGGCGCAACTCCGTGGGAATGGGAATGGCGCGCATGAGCAGTGCAAACGGTTTAATGAAGGGGATGTTGTAAACATCGCTGAATATCAGAAAACGTATGGGACGATTGGCCGCCGCGCTAATCAATACCACATCCACAAAAGACATGTGATTGGAGACCAGCAGCGCCCCGCCTTTGCCCGGAATATTCTCCTTGCCCAGCACCTTCACTCGATAGATGATCCGGGATAAGAACCACAGCAGGACGCGCAACCCCCAATTCGGCAATGCAATGACTATGCGAACCAGCAAAGACTGCCGGGGCTGAGGCTCTTCGTGAGTAGGTTCCATGCTGGGCATGATGCCACGCGCAGAAAGGTCGGCGGCGGACATTCTGGCACCAACTGCCATGCGATGTAAAGAAGCACATCCTTTCCCAATTTGGGACGATTGTGTTCCCCATCAGTTCAGGCAGACCAAAAATTATGTTAGTTTGCCCAGATCAATGTCAACGACAATCGCGTCGTCAGGAAAGTCAAACCCAGCGCCTAAACCAGCGAAATAAGTTGCGGCAAAGCCAGCCCAGCCAAGCCATGCTGCAATTAAGACGAAAACGGCCTGCAAAGCCTGAATCTGTGCAGTCAAGTGGAGGCGCCCGTATAAGCCGCTTCAAACCGCTAGAACAGAGGTACTATAGGCATTAACCTCCAGCGGTTGGCTGTAACACGAGTTGTCAACATCTTTATTGTTCGCATTGCGGTGCGCGGCTGTTGCCGCAACTATCACCGCCACGTTACGCAGAAGAAGGTGCTGTATGAACATATTTTCACGCAAGTTCATCATTCTGCTTGCATTGATGGCTTTGGCATCGACTGCTCAGGCACAAAAAATTCCCGGCATCAGTGATAATCAGATATTGATTGGCTCCTGCTCGGCTTTGGATGGTCCTGCCCAGTTCCTTGGCAGGCAAACGATTGTCGGCGCCACGGCCTATCTCAAGAATGTGAATGCTAATGGCGGCGTGTTTGGCCGCAAGATCCAGTTGCTTGCCTTCGACGATGGCTACGAGCCTGCTAATGCGGAAAACTGCTTCAGACGCCTGCAAAAAGAAGGTGTTTTCAGTGCAGGATTTTTTGTCGGGACGCCGACGGCCGCTAAGTACGTTCCCCTGGCTGAAGCGAACAAGGTTCCTGTAGTCGGGCTCTTCACCGGCGCAGAAATGCTCTACACGCCTTTGAAGCACTACGTAATGAATGTCCGCGCTTCTTATTACGATGAGACGCGCGAGCAGGTTGACAATCTCTGGAACGTCCTAGGCATTCATAAGATCGGCGTGATTTATCAGGACGACGCGTTCGGCCAGGCCGTGCTCAGCGGCTTGCAACTTGCCTTGAAGAAGCATAATGCCGCGCCGGTTGGGACGGGCACCTTCCCGCGCAACACGCTCGACGTCGAAAAAGGATTGGACTCAGTCCGCCCCATGAACCCCGGAGCCGTTTTGATCGTCGGCCCGTACGGGCCTGTAGCGGAAATTATCAAGAAAGCGCACGCAACTGGATGGCATCCAATCTTCCTTACTGTCTCTTTTGTCGGAACCGAAAAATTTATCACTGAAGCCGGCAAAGATGCGGAGGGCACGGTCATCACCCAGGTTGTGCCGCCTTACACGCGTACTGATTTTCCCACTGTTGCTCTTTATCGTGATGCTTTGAGAACTTATTACCCCAATGAACAGCCCAGCTTTGTGAGCCTGGAAGGCTTTGTGGACGCCATGGTGCTGGTAGAAGGCCTGAAGCGCGCCGGCAAAGACCTGACTCGGGAGAAATTGATCACTGCACTGGAATCCATCCAGAACAAGGATATGGGATTGGGGCCAAAACTAACGTTGAAATACAGCCCTACGCGCCACAAGGGTTTTGACCAGATCTATACCACTGTGGTTCGCGATGGCAAACCGGTGATCCTGGATGATTGGAAAAAACTGCCGCATTAATCACAGGCTGGAGTTCACAAAATGAAAAAGGCTCGAATACCGGGCCTTTTGCTTCGTCTCGTACCAAATTCTAGACCGTCATCAATTCTTTTTCTTTGGCCGCGCCCATTTCTTCCATCTTCTTGATCTCGGCATCGGTCAGCTTTTGTACTTCATCCAGCGCTTTCTTCTCTTCATCTTCAGAGATTTTTTTGTCTTTCATTGCTTTTTTGATGGCTTCATTGCCATCGCGTCTCACATTGCGTATGGCGGTGCGATGGTCTTCCAGAATTTTGTGCAGATGCTTCACCATGTCCTTGCGGCGCTCTTCCGTCAGCGGCGGCACCGGAATACGGATCAGCTTGCCGTCATTCTGCGGATTCAGCCCCAGTCCTGCCGAGCGAATGGCCTTCTCAATATCGGCAATGATCCCCGGATCGTATGGCTGGACTGTGAGCAACTGCGATTCAGGCGAATGCACTGTGGCCACCTGGTTCAGCGGCATCTCAGATCCGTAATAAGGTACGCGGACCGGACCGAGCATGTTCACAGTCGCGCGGCCGGTACGCGCCGCAGCCAGGTTGGCGCGGAAATCTTCCACCGCTTTGTCCATGCGCGTTTTGAGCTGCGTATAAACTTCTTTCAACGCGGGTATTGCCGCGATTCCAGATATTGCCATTGCGGAAAGCCTCAAAAAAGAGAGTAAGCGAACGCTCGATTATACAGCCAGCCGCGCGGATGCAAAGAAGAGGCAAGGCTCGGGAACATCCCCCAGCTTAGGATTTTGAGGGCATCTTGCCGCCTCGTACCTGTCCGAAATTTAAGAGGCTCACAATTGAGACGCCTCCCACAATATTGCCCAGAGTAGCCGGGAGCAGCCATTGAAAATAGCTGCTGAAGTGAAGATGCCCGGACATGATGGCGGCAATAATCTCCGCGCTGCTGGCAATACAATGCGAAAAATGTCCCGCGCCAACGATAAATGTGAGCATCCAGGTGACCGCGATTTGTCCGATGGTCCAATGGCTGGCGCTGACCATCCATGCCACCAGGGCAATCAACCAGCCGCCAATGATTCCCTTGGCAAAAATAAACGTAAAATGTCCGTTGGCAGCCTGCAAACCCAGGTCCGCCAGGGCGTCAGCAAAGTTCGGCGAGAGCGCTCCTGTCTTCATTACCAGCCAGCCAAAGAAAACTGCTCCGGCAACATTGGAAATGAAAACAGCCGCCCAGAGCCGCAGCGTGTTCAGGAAGTGCTTGCGCTCATCCAGTACCAGCACGACGGGGAAAAGCGTGTTTTCGGTAAACAGTTGTGCCCTTCCAATCACCACAACAATGAATCCGATGGGATAAAAGAAGAACGAGAGAAATTCCTGGATCGGCCCTTTGCCAAGATAGCTCAGGGCCAGCGCTACGGCCAAGCCGGTCAAGCCCATGCTCAGCCCCCCGGCCAACCCTGAAAACAACAGGCCAACAGTAGAGCGGGAGAGTTCGTCCCGGGCATTTTCGATGACTTGTTCCAGTATCTCTTCAGCGCTTCGGCGGGCAGAATCCTGCTGCATAAGTCAATTGAGATGCAGCCGGCAACTCGACAGTTCACGAATTATTAGTTGCCAATCTCGATTGAATGCCATTCTGGTCAGGTCGTCTGTTTCTGCCCGGTCCTACGATAAAGTAGCCATGTATGCCATAAGATTCTCAGCGTGGCCAGCACCGGGATGGATAAAAATACGCCGATAACCCCTGCCACTTCCCCACCGGCAAAGACGCCGAACAGTACCGCCAGGGGATGCAGTTCCAGCGATTCCCCCATAATCCTGGGCGACGTGACGTAATCCTGGATGCATCTCCAGACGAGCAGGAAGATAAATAACCACCAGAAGTGGTTGTAGCCCGAGAGCAATGCGACTCCCAGGACCATTAACCCGCCAATGGCAGGACCGACCACGGGAATAAATTCCAGGGCGCCGGCAGCCGGACCGAGGGCGAAAGCATACGGTACACGCATGATCCAAAGCACAAAGGTCACCACCAGCATGGCAAGTCCGGCCAGCGTCAATTGGGCGCGGATGAAATGTCCCAGCATGGAATCCATCTCCCGCACCGTTTCCGCCAGCATGCGCCGGTTGCGAGTGTCTTCCACCGAATTGATGATGTTCTGGCTTAGCTGGTGCCCATCCTTAAGAAAGAAAATTGCCAGAATCGGAACCAGGAAAAGCCACCACATACTTTGAAGGTTCTTGGCGGCGCGCAACACGAAGTTTTGCGTCGCACCGATCAGCTCACCTCTGTGGTTGTCGAGATAGTGGTTGATCCCCTCCATGATGGCGCCATTCCAGCCATGCCTGGCGCCCAACTGTTTCAACAGATCGCCTGAACTGAGTTTCTTTTCCAGCTCCGGGGCTTGTTGAACCAGTTTGGTCGCCTCGTCCATGACTGGCGGGCCAAGAAGGGACAAAGTCAAGATCATCAAGCCAGCAAACAGCAGGTACACCACCGCAATGGACGCCGGACGCGATCCTCTAAGCCAAGTTTGCAGCTTTGAAACGGGAGCTTCGAGTATGTAAGCGAAGAAAATTGCAAACAAAAACGTGATCAGCGCACGCCACGCCACGTACAAAAACATGAGTACCAGGGCAAAGACCAGGATGGTCAATAAAGCCTGGGCAGTTTTTTTGTCGAAGAATTTCAAATGCCTCCCGTGGCGATTCCATTGTAACGGCTCTTGGCCGGGCTTCAATCAACCTGAATTCAAGTTGTCACCCGCAAGTGAATTGCCTGCCGCAATCCATGAGATGATTTATTGAGATGCCTGAACTACCAGAGGTTGAGCCGCTTTGCAGGCGTGAGCCTGCAGGCGAAATCCTGAGCCGCAGACGAAGGATCTCTCATCAATAGGGTGATCCAGGGAAAACGATGCCTGAACTGCCAGAAGTCGAAACCATTGCCAACGGGTTGAACAAGCGCGTCGCGGGGGACCGCATTGATTCAGTCTGGTTGGGCAGCAAGCCTGAGCCTCTCAAGTCGTCGGCCGCTGAAATTTCCGGGGCTCTGGAAGGAGCACAGGTAGAGAGGGTGCGGCGCGTGGGCAAACATATCGTCTTCGATCTGGCCTCGGGAAAAGCTGCTGGCGGCCAGCAATGGATTGTCCACCTGGGAATGACCGGCCAAATGCTGGTGGCAACTCCACAAACGGAGACTCCAAAGCATACTCATCTCATAGCCAAGCTTGCTTCCGGGCGTGAGCTGCGGTTCGTCGATCCACGGCGCTTTGGCCGTCTTGAAGTCCGCCAGACAGGTTTCACCGGCCCCGGCGCTGAGCCGCTGAGCATCAGCGCAGAAGAATTCGCACGACTTTTCCATGCCAGCAAAGCGCCTGTAAAAGCTGCGCTGCTCAATCAAAAGCTGCTGCATGGTGTGGGGAACATCTATGCCGATGAAGCTTTGTTCCGCGCTCATGTCCGTCCGCGCCGCCGGGCCAATACGCTTACGAAATCCGAGCTGCGCAAGCTGCACGCAGCTCTGCAAAAAGTTTTGCGCCTTGCCATTGCCGCCGGAGGGTCATCGATTTCAGATTACGTTGACGCCGACGGCGAAGCCGGTTACTTCCAAATCCAGCACCGCGCCTATGGCCGCGAAGGCAAGCCATGCCTGACCTGCAAGACTCCGATTAAGAAGATCGTGGTCGGCGGCAGGGGAACGCATTATTGTCCGAAGTGCCAGAAGTAAATCCTGCAGCAAACAAAACCTTAGCCGCGAAGGACGCAAAGTCCGCAAAGGAGCAAGAGCCTGCGCCGAAATTCTTTACCTTGCGCTCTTTGCGTCCGTTGCGGTGAATGTTCTTCTTAGACGATCAAATTCCTCTGCAACTTCTGCATGCCTCTGATCCACCGCTGATAATCGTTGGCCTTGTTCTGAAAAAATTTACCCGCTTCTGGATGAGGCAGGATCATGAATTTTTCTTCAGCCATGGCTTTTACAACGTCGTCCGCCACCTGCTCAGGCTCAATCGCTCCGGCTTGCAGCATTTTTGTGCCTGGATGGTCCGCCTTGAGCATGTTCGTGAGCACACCTTGCGGGCAGAGCGCGGAAACGCGAATTCCCTGTTCACCATAGGTAATCGCCAGCCACTCGGCAAAGCCCAGCGCAGCATGCTTGGTGACCGCGTAAGGCGCGGAACCCAGGGAGGTCAGCAATCCCGCAGCGGAGACGGTCTGCAGCAGATAACCCTCTTTGCGCGCGAGCATCTGCGGCAACACTGCGCGAGCGGCGTAAACGTGGGCCATTGTATTAATGTCCCAGCTACGCTTCCAGTCGCGGTCTGAGGCTTCCGGTCCGCCGCTAACGGCAATTCCCGCATTTGAGCAGAAGATATCCACCTGTCCGGCCGCAATGGTCACCGACTCAACCAGATTTTTTACCTGTGCTTCCTGCGATACATCGCAGGGGAAAAATCCCGCATGGCCTTTCTCTATCTCATTCGCCACTGCTTTGCCGTTTGCTTCATCTACGTCAGACACAGCAACAAATCGAGCGCCTTCTTTCGCAAACCTGAGGCAGAGCGCCCGCCCGATTCCGTTGGCCCCGCCGGTCACTACCACTATTTTTCCTTTAATTTGCATGCCGGAAAAGATAGACCGTTCGCTTTGGATCTTCAACAGCGGCAGAAACTCGCAATCGCTGCGGTAAGCTATTAATCTATGCAGGCATCATCTGCTCCTGCAGAGGAGTCATAATCCCAAATGACGGTATTGGCCATTGGAGTTGATCTGGGCGGCACCAACCTGCGTATTGCCGCGGTGGACAGCAACGGCAGAGTGTTGGAGAGAATTACCACGGACACCAAGGTCGCGCGCGGACGCGATCAGGTGATCGACGAGATGTGCGTCGCGATCCAGGAGGTTGTGGCCAAGCAGCGCGGCGCCGGTGATCTGGCCGGGATCGGCATTGGGGTTCCCGGAATCATTGAAATGCAGACGGGCATGCTGCGTGAGTCGCCCAACCTTCCCGGCTGGCATAACTATCCAGTGCGCGATGAGATTCAGCGCCGCCTGAAAACCACGGTCATCCTGGAAAACGACGCCAACGCTGCCGCGTTGGGAGAAAAATGGCTGGGCGCCGCAGCCGGCGTGGATGACATGTGCATGTTCACTCTGGGAACAGGAGTGGGTGGCGGCCTGGTGTTGCAGGGGCAAATCTGGCACGGCATGACCGGAATGGCTGGCGAGTTGGGCCACATCAATGTGGAACCTGATGGACATCCCTGCAACTGTGGCAGCCGAGGCTGCCTGGAACAATATGCTTCCGCCACGGCGATCAAGCGCATGGCGCAGGAGGCGATTGCAAGTGGCAATGCACCCCAGATGGCCCGTGCCCTCAAGGAAGACGTCGAATTTAGTTCCAAAGTGATTTTTGATCTTGCCATGCAAGGCGATGCGCAGGCCCGCGCCGTTTTTGAGCGAGTTGGCAAAGCGCTGGGAATGGTCATTGCCGATATGGTGAATATCTTCAACTTCCCCATGTATGTGATTGGCGGCGGAGTATCCAGCGCCTGGGATGCTTTTGCTCCCTTGATGCTGGAAACCGTGGGCAGAAATTCTTTTGTCTATCGCGCCACTGCGCCGACTAAAAATGTACAAGCCGGTAATGCGCCGAGCCGCTCCGTCCGTGGCACCATGATCACCAAAGCTCTGCTCGGCGGTGATGCCGGATTAATCGGCGCTGCCCGCCTGCCCATGATCGCCGGTTTCCTGAGTCCCGTGGGAGAGCACAGATTCGCTCGCTAAGCGCGAGGACTGCCCCTTCGCATCACGGTAGCTGCGTTGAGCCAAGGTTTCGCTTGTAAGTTATATTTCCAACGTGGAAACGCCGCAGCAGCACAGTCCGGCGCATCTTAAGCCCGATCCCGTACCGGAACCTTCGGCCGGTGCGGACAGGGGGCTTTTCAGCGCCTTCGCCATCAATCCCGCGCCTCTCAGGGTCTCGCGTGACTACCGCCTGCTTTTTCTCAGCCAGACAATTTCTTTCTTCGGCTCGATGATGACCTTTGTTGTGCTGCCGTGGCAGATGTACCAGCTCACGCGCTCATCGCTTGCTGTGGGACTGTTGGGCGTCGCGGAATTTGTTCCCACCATCACCATGGCCTTTGTCGGCGGAGCGCTGGCTGACTATGTGGACCGCCGCCGCATGGTGCTCATGACGGAATTGCTTATGGCGGTGAGCAGCGCCTTGCTTGTCCTGAACTCGCTGCTACCGCATCCGCAAGTCTGGGTGCTTTTTCTGTTCGCCACGGCCATCGCCGGATTGAACGGCCTCAAGCGACCGTCGTTGGAAGCACTAACGCCTCGTCTGGTTCCAGCCGACCTGATACCTGCTGTTTCAGCTTTGCGCGCAGTCGGTACCACGCTCGGAGGCGTGCTTGGCCCCGCGCTCGGAGGAGTTCTGGCCACCGCCGCCGGACCCGCGGTCGCATATTCTATCGATCTCAGCACCTTTGTGATTTCACTTGTTGCGCTGTGGATGATGCGGGCCACGCCGCCTCCGCTGAATGCTGATCGTCCCAGCCTTCGGTCGCTAATTGAAGGCCTGCGTTATGCGCGCAGCCGGCCGGAACTGATGGGCACTTACCTGATTGACATGAACGCGATGTTCTTCGGTATGCCCATGGCGTTGTTCCCTGCTATCGCAACAAAATTCGGAGGAGCTGCGGTGGGACTGCTCTATGCGGCACCGTCTGTGGGCGCATTCTTCGCCTCAGTCGCCTCAGGCTGGTCGGCGCGCGCTCATCGCCACGGCATGGTGGTAACGATTGCGGCAGCAATCTGGGGCGTGGCGATCATCGCTTTTGGATTTGCTGACCGGCTTTGGCTTGCTCTGCTGTGGCTGGCCGTAGCAGGCGCGGGAGACATGGTAAGCGGCCTGTTTCGCATGACCATCTGGAACCAGACCATTCCAGATCACCTGCGCGGACGGCTGGCAGGAATTGAAATGGTCAGCTACATGTCCGGACCAATGCTTGGCAACGCCGAAGCTGGGATTGTCGCCAGCCTGTTCAGTATTCGCACGTCAGTGGCTTCAGGCGGTATTCTTTGTGTCTTAGGCACCGGACTGCTGGCGGTGATTTATCCCGCCTTCTGGCATTACGACGGACGCGCCGGGGTACTTCGCAAGCAGAGAGAAGAAGCAGAGCGCGCGGCTATGCTTCCCACCGCTTAGAATTATTTCGGCCGTAATTTTTCAACGGAGTTTGCCTTCGATGAGCATCCGCATCCGTCCGGCGAATCGTGCCGACCTTCCGCGACTGACGGAGATCTACAACCATTACGTGATCCATACCCCCGTCACGTTTGACGTTGAGCCGTACACGGTTGAGCGGCGCGCGGCATGGTTTGAGCAGTTCGCGCTGACCGGTCGCTATCGTCTGGTCGTCGCCGAAGAAGACGGTCTGGTGCTGGGCTATGCCGGCACTACGCGTTTCCGCCCCAAAACAGCGTATGACACAACGGTGGAAACCACGATCTATTGCGGTCATGAAAGCGTGGGCAAAGGAATTGGCAGAAAAGTTTATGCCGGATTGTTTGAGGCGTTGGCCCGCGAAAACATCAACCGAATCGTCGGCGGCTATACGTTGCCGAATGATGGTTCAGCGAAGCTGCATGAATTTTTTGGCTTCAAGAACGTAGGCATTTTCACCCAGGTCGGGTACAAGTTTGGGAAATACTGGGACGTGCAGTGGACGGAACGGCCGCTGAGAATCGGCAATTAGCAATTAGCCACTAGCCCAGCTAAAGCCGGATGAGTATCGAATGGACTGGCGGCAATGAGCGGACATGCTCTTCGACTCCCCATGCTCAAGCTAATTGCCATTTGCTAACTGCTAGCTGCTGCTTTCCAGCAGTTGCCGAGCGATTGAGCAATAAAGCTCCACCGCTTCATGCAGCTGCTTCTTGGAAATGTATTCGCGTTCGGTATGGGCAACATGGATCGACCCCGGACCGATCAGCACTGGAGTACCCCAGTTGGTGAGCGCAGGAATATCCGTCGTGAATTTGGCTACCATACTCTCAATGCCTTCCACGGTGCGCAGCTTCATGAACGGAATTTCCAGCACGAATTCAGCTTCAGCCAGATTCTCGACAGCTTGCAAGATCTGCTTTCGCAGCGCCTCACTGGGTCCCACCAGGCGGTAGAGCAACTGGGCCCGCGCATGATCGGCAATCACGTTGGTGGCCCGTCCGCCATCGATCAGCCCGATATTCAGCGTGCATGGCCCGGCTTCCGGGTCCACCGGCAACTCCATGGCCCGCAAACGCTCCAGGGCGGTCAGCAGCTTGTCAATGGCCGATTCGCCAAGCTCAGGGTACGCTGAGTGCGCCATCTTTCCTTTGGCCGTTAGAAGAAGGCGAAGCACGCCCTTGGACGACGTAGCAATCTTGTTTTCCGTGGGCTCACCGTTGATCAGATAGCGGCTGCCCAGCGGATTTTCATTGGCCACCTTCGCGCCCTGGCTGTCACGCTCCTCACCCACCAGAAACAACATGCCAACAGCGCGGCCTTCCTTGCGCAAACGCTGGCATGCGGCGATTTGCGCGGCGATGATCCCCTTGGCGTCGCATGCGCCACGACCGTAAATGTTGTCGTGGTCTTCAGATGAAGAAATGAACGGCGGCACGGTGTCCATATGCGTGGAGAAAACCAGCTCCGGCTTCTGTCCGTCAATTGTGGCCACGACATTGAACCGTTCATGGGCCACCGGCATTTTATGCGTGGTGTAACCCATGTTGGAGAGCACTTCATAGAGCTCTGCACCAACGGCGCCTTCATTGCCGGAGATGGATTCAATGTCGATGAGCCTGCGGGTTAAGGCAACGGGATCCATGAGTGCTCTACAGGATAAATGGTTAAACCAAATCTCACCACGGAGACACGGAGAAAAGCAAATATCGATTCGCCGCCAAGTGCGCAAAGTACGCAAAGGAATTGACGATTTGACTTCATTCCCTTGCGGCCTTCGCGTCCGTTGCGGTTAGCATTCACTGACAGCTGAAGGCTGAAGGGTGAGTGCTGTGATAAAAAGAAATGTGGCCAACGGAATCAAATCTTTCTTCCTCAATGGACCCGCCGGACGGCTGGAAGCATTACTGAATCAGGGCCAGCCAGACGCTACGCACGCGGCGCTGGTCTGCCATCCGCATCCTTTATTCGGCGGCACGATGCATAACAAAGTCGTTTACCATGCCATGAAAACCCTGAGCGGCTTTGGCTTCCCAGTGCTGCGTTTCAACTTTCGCGGCGCGGGTTTGAGCGATGGCGAGCATGATCGCGGACATGGGGAGCAGGAAGACGTTCGCGCAGCGCTGAACTGGCTTGATTCAGCGTTTCACTTGCCCATAATCTTCTGCGGATTTTCATTTGGCGCCGCGACGGGCCTGCGGGTGGGTTGTGACGACCAGCGCGTAGTTGGTCTGATCTCGCTGGGGACGCCAGTCGGCGTAGAAGGCCGTGCTTATTCTTATAAATACCTTCCAGACTGTACGCGGCCAAAACTCTTTGTCAGCGGATCACGCGACCAATATGGTCCTCCTGAGAGCCTGAAAAAGGTTGTTGAGGCTGCTCCCGAACCGAAAGAAATGGTGATTGTGGAGGGCGGCGACCATTTTTTTGAAGGCCATCTGCCGGAGATGCAGGCAGCCATCCACGCCTGGGTAAGCAGGCTTTTCGCACCGGGTCGTCAGGCGGAAGCCAGCTAATGTCGATTGCCCACAGCATGCGCTCCGCGGCGCGTGAGATTTTCCTTCACGCTTTATCCGAAGCCAGCATTGAAAAGGCGTTTGATCGTCAGGTGCATTACCAGCGCGGCGTGCTGCGCGTGTGCGACGACCTTTATGACCTCAAGTCTTATACTCGCGTGGTGTCGATTGCGTTTGGCAAGGCAGCGCATCGCATGGCGGAGATTCTTGCGCGTCAGGTCGGGGCAACAGCGGTCGAAGGAATCATCGTTGATCCAAACCAGCATCCCTACCAGCTTGTCGGCTACCGTTATTTTGCCGGAGGACATCCGCAGCCCAATGAAGAATCCGTGCGCGGGGCCGAAGCGATTTTGAAAACTCTGGGCGCGCTGAACGCGCAATCACTGGTTATCTTTTTGGTAAGCGGCGGTGGATCGGCCGCGGTGGAAAAACCGGTGGACTCAGAGATCTCTCTCCCCGATCTCATCGCGACATACAAGGCACTCGTCAACTCCGGAGCGCCGATCGCACAGATCAATGCCATACGCAAGCACCTTTCGGCAGTCAAAGGCGGGCGCATGGCGCACGCCGCGAACGGGGCGCAGCAGGTTTCGATCATGGTTTCTGACGTGCCGGAAAATGCTCTGGATTCCCTTTCCTCCGGGCCAACCATGCCCGATTCAAGCACGGTGGAAGATTGTTACCGCATCGCGCATGAGCACAATATGCTGCCGGAGTTTCCTGCGTCGGTAAGAGAACTTTTTGAACGGCACGCGCTGGATGAAACGCCTAAGCAGGATGACGCAGCGTTTGTCCGCTCACGCTGGTGGAAGGTGCTGTCGAATGAGACGGCAGAAAAAGCGGCGGCCACAGCGGCGGCAAGGCACGGGTTTGCCGTTGAAATCGACCATAGCTGCGACGACTGGGATTACGCACGCGCGGCGGACTATCTGCTGGAGCGTCTGCGGGCATTGAGAAAGAGCGTGGCAAAGGTCTGCATCATTTCCGGCGGCGAGGTCACGGTGAAAGTTCCAGCCAATGCAGGAGCCGGTGGACGCAACCAGCACTTTGCTCTCTACTGCGCGCAGAAAATTGCTGGAGAAAACATCGCAGTGCTGAGCGCGGGGACGGACGGCATCGATGGCAACAGCCCAGCGGCAGGCGCAGTGGCTGATGGCACGACTCTGGAACGTGCTCAGAAAGCCGGGCTCGCTGTAGCCGCACACTTCAACGGCTTCAATTCATTTCCATTGTTTCAAAAGCTGGGCGATGCGATTCAGACAGGACCGACGGGGAACAACGTCAGGGATTTGCGTGTACTGCTGGCCTACTGAGTTTCCTTTTCTTCCCGGATCAAATACGTGAGCGTTTTATTTGACGCTCCCGAGCACCTTCTGTATATACGGGGGATGCTTAAGGGGTGAGTGTATGCAAAAACGTGTTGCCGTTGTGACAGGCGCCAGCCGGGGCGTGGGAAAAGGCGTCGCGCAGGAACTGTGCCAGGCCGGATTCATGGTGTACATCACAGGACGAAGCGTCGCGGACATGAGCTACATTCAAGGCAAAGGCACCGCGATCCTATGCGATCACAGCAACGATCAGCAGGTTGAGCGTACGTTTGCGCAAATCAGCCAGGAGCAAGGCCGCATTGATGTGCTTGTGAATAATGCCTGGGGCGGGTATGAAAATATGATGGAAAACGGCGAGTTCACATGGTCGCGCCCATTCTGGCAACAGCCCCGCTGGCGCTGGGACTCAATGTTCCAGACGGGCGTCCGCGCGGCGTATGTGGCCAGCAGGTTGGCAGCGCCATTGATGCTTTTGCAGCGCAGCGGACTCATTGTGAACATTTCTTTCTGGGCGGCGCAAAAGCATATTGGCAACGTTGCGTATGGTGTTGCCAAAGCGGCGACAGACAAATTGACATCGGATATGGCAGCAGAGCTCAAGGAGCACAATGTTGCAGCTGTATCGCTTTATCCAGGGCTTGTGCGAACGGAGAAGATCATGGCCGCCGCAGAATGGCTTGATTTGAGCAACTCAGAGTCTCCGGAATTTACAGGAAGAGCGGTAGTAGCACTGGCGAACGAGAATGAGGTCATGCGCAAATCCGGCAAAGTGCTGGTGGTGGCTGCGCTGGCACAGGAGTACGGATTTACAGATATAGATGGCAAATCGCCACGGCCGCTCAGCCTAGCTGACGTGTAAAAAGCGCCTTCATCTTCCTCTCACGAGCTGAAGCACCACATACAAATGATGTGCCTCATGCACGAGAAAGAACTCCAGCCACAGTGAAAGACTCATCGAGCCAAACTTGGGATGAACGCCTGTGCGAGCAAAATCTTCTTCGTTCAATGATCGCAGTCGGGCCATAAGCTTCGCGCGCATGGAAGAAATTCGCACTAGAAGCTGCGGAGTTGGCAGGCTCGTCCATGCCGGCCATTCAGGATCGTCTTCAGCGCGATAACGGGAAAATTCCGGGGCCTGCTCGGCAAGAATGCGCTCAATACGCTGAAGAAATATCTGGTGATAGCGGGCGAGATGTGCGAGTTGTTCATGAGCTGACCATTTGCCGGAGACCGGCTTCTCGCCTAGCGTCTCCATAGAAACGCCGCTCAAAGTTACGGCCAAAAAATCCTGAAGCTGCGTTTCACAGCGCTGAAGGCAAGATTGGAGCACGAAGAGATTTGTAACACATCCATATTTCCTGAGCGGCCAGTAATTTCGTTTTTGCGCGTCCTTATAGACTTGCTGCGCTATACTTTGCCGCACAGTTCATGGCCTGAAAAGCAAGGAGTGTGGCATGTCCAATCATGCGGTCCGCAAGGTACTCTGGTGGGTATGTTTGTTCATAGCGCCGCTGGTGCTGGCAGTCATTGAGCTTTTCCATCCTGCAGGTTTCACACAAAATCCGGGAATGTACCAGTACGTTTCCCATCCTCAGCCTTACAATCGGGCGTACCAGGCGCTGGCCTATCCGGGCCCGCACTGGTGGTTTCTGCTCCATACCATCCAAACGCCGATGGTGGCCCTGGTGGCGGTCGGGCTATGGCTGATGGTCCGCCGCGTGGAGGACGAGCATGGCAGCGCAGCCGTCTTCTTTAGCTGGCTCTCCCGTCTAGCTACGTTTATTTTTCTCATCTACTACACTGCGCTTGATTCCATTGGCGGCAGCGGCATGGCCCGCACTATTCTGAACACGCAGAGTCTGGCAAGCCAGGGACATCTCACTCCTGATCAGGTGAGCGGCGTGGCGCTGGTGCTGAACACCACATGGGTTGATCCATGGGTTGGCGGCGTGGGATCAGCGATCAGCCTGACAGGATCATGGGCTGCATTTGCCTCCGCGCTTTTTGTGGCTGTGGCGCTGTGGCTTGCCCGCAAAGCTCCTATACCGGCCCTGTTGTTATTGGTCGGCTTTGGCTGGGAGCTGCAGATGAGCCACACAATGCCTCATGGGCCCATTGCATTTTCTTTGTTGATCATCTCAGCGTTTTGGATATGGTGGTCGGATCGTCGGGCAGTTAGCGGGCAAAAGCCATTGTAATCAGCGTGGCAGGCCGCGACTGGTCGTCGGAACTCATGGGCTGACCTTTTCCGTGCACAACGGTCGCGCTCAGTATTTCGATTGGCTCGTCGCTCAAAGTTACGGACAGAAAATCCTGAAGCTGCGTTTCACAGCGCTGAAGACGCGTTGAGTTTGAGTCGGTCACCGGCAGTTTTCAAGACGAACGACAAGAAGCCTATCTTGGAGATTGATCACGCGTTCCAGGTGAAGCCGCAATGGCCGCAAGTAGTCGGCTTGCGACCGGCCAGCAGTGAAAGCAGCCCGACGGGAAAGAAGCAAATGCTTACGACAATCGCCCATGTGGGATAGCCCGCCCGCTCCGTCATGGTATTGCACTTGGAACACGAAATTGCCGCCATTCATCCCCCTTAAAACACTCTATAGCTCCAAACGAGGAACAATAGTATCACCGTGATGTTCGAACCGTAACGTGAAATCGATGACACGGCAGCGGCCGCTTGAGGCAGCGCAATGGCAACTGGCCGCGCTACGATCTGATAGCAAAATAGCAATGCAACGGCAATACCAGCGGGATTGAAGAACCACGCCTTTGCGAGATCGAACCTGAGCGCCGCCATCAGCGAATGTGAAATGCCGCATCCAGGACAGGGAATCCCCAAAAGCTTTTTCATCAGGCAGAAATGGGGCACGTGCGGAATGATTGGAACCAATAGCAAAACGACCAACGTGGAAATCAACATGGCTAGGTGATGCTGGCTCCGTTCAGGGACGCGGAGCCTGGTGAGAATCCAGCGCGGACAAAAATCAATCTCCATACTTTATGCCCTGTTAAGCAGTTCCAGAATAGTAACAGCGTTGGGCGCTGTTTGATCAAGCAGCATCGTAGCTATAGGGATCCCTCCCTTCGCTCGGGACTTCGGAAAACGCCGCGCTCGGGATTACAAAACTATTTTTTCTTCGGAACCAGCTTCAACTCATCCGCGGCCAGGATTTTTCTCATCTGGTTGCGCGCATGAATAGACCATGGACCAACGGTGTCGAGACGGGTATAAGCCTGCCAGTGATGGAGGGCCTTGCGCGGCTGGCGGGCTTTTTCAAAAGCCAATGCCAAGTTGTAATGCGCGTCCGCATACGTCGGGGCCAGTGAGATGGCGGATTGGTATGCGCGGATAGCGTCGGGCAAGCGGCCGGTTTCGTCGAGCACGTTGCCCAGATCGAAATAAGCGAGCGCATAGCGCGGATCGACTTCAATCGCCTTGCGGTAAAAGTGCTCAGCCTGCACGTAATCATGGCGGTTATAAAAGAGCGTGCCCAGGTTGATATAAGCGGCGGCGTGCGTGGGATCAAGGTCAACACACTTCTTATAATTGTCAATGGCCTCAGCCTGTGTGCCGGGATCTTCTTCCAGGGCCACTCCGCGGGCAAAGAACTCGCTGGCGGTTTCTGCGGCGCGCATGGCATGAATCTTGTGCGACTCGACAACTTCGCGCTGGTTGAAATCCATCACGAACTGTCCGGCCAGCGGCTCCATCGCCGAGCCCTGATGGCGAAACACTACGCGCGACTGGCTGGCGAACGTCCCCATTTCCATCAACGGGTTTTCCATGCCCGCAACTTGGCGCATGGCGCGCAATGATTCAAGGATCACGGCGGAGCGCACGCGCTTGGCGCGGAGATCGCGCAGCTTCTTGATTTGCAGGAGGTCAAAGAAAGAATAGGATTCCGCCGCAGGCAACAAACCGGCTTTTTCCCAGCCTGCCAGCTGCCGAGCTGTAATGCGAAGGATCCGCAGAACGTGTGATCGATCGTATCTTTCCACTCGTGGCCTTTGGAAGTACGAAGTCTTTCTTCCTAAGTACAGAATATTATGCGAAAGAACAGGCAGAAATAGCAAGAGGAAATCTCCGCAAAGTGTGGAAAACGTAGCAGTTTAGTTACGTGTCACCAGAGAGGGTCGGCAGAGTTCCTGGAACCTCTCGCCATTCGATGACGGCCTAGCGCGAAGTGGCAAGCAATAAGCTGCGAGGCAGCGAATTTCAAAGGAAATGAAAATCTCAGGTGGTTTGGAGCGCAGCGACAAAGAAATATGGAGCCGACGATCGGACTTGAACCGATGACCTGTCGATTACGAATCGACTGCTCTACCAACTGAGCTACGTCGGCCAAAAAAGTTGACTAGCAGGACGGGGGAGATCCTTCCCCTTCGCAAGCTCAGGGTCAGGATTTCGGCTCGCGGCTCAGACGCCGCGAAAACGCCTCAATCTATTCTAAGAGAGAGCGGCAAAGCCGTAAAGGCCACGCGGTAAACTGCGTCGCGGCGTTTATTCAAGTTCCATGCTCACCAGATTCCCCTGATCATCTCCGCTCTTACGATAGTTGACGGACACTTTACGGTTCGTCCATGAGCAGGAAAACTCGTCCGCTCCAATCAGGACCAGTTTCTTCGATTGCGGCGCCAGCATCTTCCATTTCTTTCCGCCAGAAGAAATAGTGATCGTAGCGGCAGGCGCGGCGGAACAGTCCACCGATACAAGAACACCCTTCAGGAACAGCACCGGATTGTTTGATGCAGGAAGCGTCCGTATTTCCTCCCCGCTTTGTGACGAACCTGTGGACTTTCCCTCTTCATCCGGCACTCTATTGAGTTCAACCGGCTGGACGGCAGTCTGCCTATTGCCCGATTGTGCCCCATGGTCGCTAACAGCCGATCTGTAAGCTTCCACCTGTTGCAATTGTTGGGCGGCCATGGACGCGATCCCAGGCTCAGAGCTCATCCGCAACTGCTGCAACAAGGGAATAGCATGATCGAGGTCCTGCGCCTGGAGATAAGCATTGGCAAGATTGCCCGAGAACCAGGGATTCCTTGGGCTCAAAGCAACGGCCTTTTGCAGGGCGTCAATCGCTTCCTGCTTTTCTCCGGCATAGGAGAGGTTCATGCCCAGGAGGTTGTAGGCGTCAGGATAATTCGGCTCCAGTGAGATCGCGGCAGTAAGCTCTTTTCTGATGACATCCAGCTTTTCCTTGTTCTCAGATGACATGCCTTTCCGGCTCATCATCAATGCCAGCAGGTAGTGGATCTGTGGGTCCTTTACGTCCTGGGCGGCAGCGCGTTTGAAGTGCTCACTGGCGTTGTCCCAATCATTCTTTTGCATGGCCTCATAGCCAAGTCCCCGATTTGCCACAACATTTTCCGGCTGTTTTGCCAGTATCTCCTGAAATTCCGTAATGCCTCTGGCACGGTAGTCGCGGGAATGATAGTCCAGGTCCGCCAGCACGGACTTTATGTCCAGATCACTTAAAGGGTGCGATTTAAACTGCACTGTTTCAGCGCCGGGTGGCGTGGGCGCGCGAAAATACATTGTTCCGACGCGGAAGTAACCCTCAATTGCCTTTTGCAGAGCTTCTGGCTCCATGCCAAAGCTGCTCCGGATCGCTTCCGGCACCGCCACATGCTGGTCCTCTGTCATTCGTACGTAGGTGGCAACCTGCTTCATCATGTTTTTTGCCATGAAGAAATGCACTGTCAGCCAGGATTGCGCGTAGAAGACTGAGCGGCGGTCATCGCGGTTGTAGATCTGCGAGTCGTGGCTCACGCTGAACAGGTCAACAATCTTCAACCAGCGGCTTTGGCTTAGCAACTCAGGCAATTCAGGCTTGACCAGGCCGATGTCAATTTCCTTTTTGTCCACCTTCAGAGAGGAACAGTATTCCGCAAAACCTTCATCGAACCAGACCGGCGATGGAGGAAAGTTGCTGTTGATCAGCAGATGCGCGTATTCGTGAAAAACCGTTCCCCAGCTATCCTCCTGCGAAAGATCCAGGGCAATATACTGGCGCTCTTCATTGGATCCGGGGCCGCCACGGCCTGCGTTGCCCAGGAAAAATCCGGCCACCTCGATTGGTTTGCCTCCGTAGAGCGGCGCGAACTGCCGCAACTCTTTACCGTTACGAAATGCAATGATCTGCAAAGGCGCCGTGTTGACACTGACTTTTTTGAAGATCACACCAAATGCCATGCGCATCTGTTCAAAACGTTGCGCGACGTCACGGGCACGTTTTTCTCCGCCATCGGTGGCAACGGAAAAGTGCGATGAGTCAACCTCGACCCATTGCTGGTCAGCTTGCGCGGCAATACTACAGATGAGAACAGAAACGAAGAGAAAAGTTCGGCGAATCATAGGCACTCTCATGCAGGAACAAAGGAAAGATGGCTATGAGAGTACCTCGATTTTTGCTGCGGTTGCAATGGATGAAAGGACTTAGAGTGCGGAGCATTTCAGCTAAACCATCTCAATTAAACCATCCGCTGCGATAGACAACCCACCAGCAAAAGACGAGCAGTGGCAAGGTAAGCGCCAGGTTCCACCACAGCGGGAGAAGAACTCCCATCAGCGCGCCCAGCACGGTAAAGAGCAGCCAAAAAATCTTTTTTTCCATGAAACCCAAACTTTACCACTGATCGACACTGATAACACTGATTGGAATCGCCGGGATCGCCGACATCGCCGTCATCGCGCGTCATCGGCAAACCAAGCAAAACCTTACTGCGGATCGACGCTGATCGGAGGAAGACGGAGTGGTCGTTGCGTAGTCTGCTGGTGACGTGGGGTGCTTTTCAGGGAAAATGGGTCCCTCGCTACGCTCGGGATATTATCCTTTGGTAAAGTAATTGATTCATGCTTGATCTTGCTTACCTCCGAGAGAACCTCACACAGGTTGAAAAAATGCTGCGGCGGCGTGGGATGGACCCGCAACAGGTGTTGGGCGGCTTCCGCGAAATCGATGAATCGCGTCGAGCCCTGATTACCCAGTCCGAGACATTGAAGGCGCAACGCAATCGCGCATCAGAAGAGATCGCGCGGCTGAAAAAGGCCGGGCAGGATGCCAGCGCGGAGATGGAGCAGACACGAGCGTTGCGAATACAGGGCGATGAACTGGAGCGGCAAGCAGCGGCAATCGACAAAGAATTGCGCATGCTGCTGGCTGGGATTCCCAACGTGCCGCATGAGTTGGTGCCGAAGGGCACATCGGCTGAGGACAACAAGGAAGTTCGGAAATGGTTCGGTATCGACGCGGCAGGAAACGAGCTTACAGAGTTGCCGAAGTTCAGCTTTAAGCCCAAGCCACACTGGGAGCTGGGCGAGCAGTTGGGAGTGCTGGACATGAAACGCGCCGTCAAGCTCACTGGCGCGAGGTTCGCCGTCTATTGGGACCTGGGCGCCAAGCTGGAGCGGGCTCTGGCCAACTTTATGCTCGACCTGCACACCAGCGAGCACGGCTATACCGAAGTGCTGCCCCCTTACTTGGCGAATTCCGATTCGATGTATGGCACCGGCCAGTTGCCGAAATTCGCCCAGGATTTATTCAAGGTGCCAACAGACCGATTTGAGGCAAATCCGTATCATGTTCCCAAAATCGACGAAGTAGTGACTCTCACCATGGGTGGGCAGCCTGGAGAACTTTATAAAATTGTCAAAGTTGGTACAGGGACGGTGGACCTTGCACTCCTCGATAATATGGGTGGGGAAGCAGCTCTCAAAAACAACGTACCTTTGACAACGCTACAATATGAAAGAGACCTGTGGCTGATTCCCACGGCGGAAGTGCCGCTGACCAATCTTTATCGCGACGAGACGATTGACGCGGCGCGGCTGCCGCTTTCCGTCACGGGATATACGCCGTGCTTCCGCAGCGAGGCTGGGTCGTATGGAAAAGACGTGCGCGGAATCATCCGGCAGCACCAGTTCCAGAAAGTTGAGCTGGTAAAGTTCACGCGGCCAGAGCAATCTTACGAGCAGCATGAGCAGCTCACGCGCGATGCCGAAAGCGTGCTTCAGGCTCTGGGCCTGCCGTATCGCGTGATGCTGCTATGCACAGGAGATATGAGCGCGGCTTCAGCAAAAACTTACGATCTTGAAGTCTGGCTGCCAGGGCAAAACCTATATCGCGAGATTTCTTCCTGCTCAAATTTTGAGGCTTATCAGGCTCGGCGGGCGAACATCAGATTTCGTCTGGAGGGCAGCAAGAAGAGCGAGTATGTGCACACGCTTAACGGCAGCGGGTTGGCGATTGGGCGGACGTGGCTAGCGATCATGGAAAACTATCAACAGGCCGACGGCAGCGTGGTAATCCCTGAAGCGTTGAGAAAGTATGTGGGGGCGGAACGGATCACGGCGAAAAAGTTCTAGCAAAACCTACCACGGAGACACAGAGGCACGGAGAAAACCAGAACAGGGTTTAACGCGGATGATCGCGGATCCAAATCAAAACTTACAACTGATTAGCACGGATGACACTGATCAGGGATCGCCGTGATAGCACGTCATCGCCGACATCGCGCGGAATCGGAAAACCAAAACCTTACCGCTGATGAACGCTGATTGGCCTCGGATCAAAAGTAAAACCTCACCACGGATGAACACGGATCACACGGATTAAAACCGGGAAGATGCTTACCACTGATCAACACTGATACCACTGATCGGACCAGGACCAAAAGCAAAATCCTTGAAACACGGAGGAACAGAAGAAGCGGGTGCCAACGTTTACGTCCGTTTAACTCTGCGTTCCATTGAGAGCTATGCCTTTTGATCACCTGGTCACGCGCGATCAAGGGATCACCCGATTTCGGGAGATTACTCAGCTTTCTCCTGGTTATTCTTTGCGTTTAGCCCCGGTAACTGAATAAACTATTCACATGTCTCGCATTGGGCGCACGTTAAAGGGCTATCTGTTCTGGACCTACGCGCGGGGAAGCTTCCATTACGACGTAATGGTCACGCTGATACTGGCGTTTATCTTTATTGCGCCGCGTTACATTGATTTCAAAGACAAACCGCGTATCCAAGAACAGCATCCTACTGGCATTGTTGCAAGCGCAGATGGAAAGATGTTTGAGGTGGATGCCGCCGCCGTGGATGCCCAGGACGAAGGCATGGTGCGCGCGAATTTCCAGCGTGTCCTGAGGCCGATTACCGGCCCGGTGACCGTGGAACGCGTGGAGCAAGTGCGTGATGGAAACGGGCACGTGGTGGCGTATCGCGGCTGGGTGCACAGACGGTAGGCGTCCACAAGACAAATCTTCACAGCCCAAGGCGTTCAAAGAAGTAATCAGTGTTCGCGGGTGGACGTTTCGCAGAGAAACTTTGGATCGAATTGGGCCGCATTGACGACATGCGGAGAAAAGCGAAACGGCTTTAAGAAATCGCCTGAATCTTTCTTGAACTTATCTGCGCACAGAAAGTGGAAAACTATTAGCCATGAAATCTGACCGCCGGTGTTCACGATGGACATACTTGAGGCCCGCGCTTGCGGCCTTGTGCTGCCTGATACTGATGGCAAGCGCATACGGCAGTAAATCGAAAAAGCCAGCGAAAGCCTTGGCGTCTTCTGAACAGCAAACCAGCGCAGGGCAGCCCGCTGCCGCGTCCGGCGATCTGGCCACGGTGCTGGCAAAGATGAACCAGTCGTCGACCAAGTTTAAGTCGGCGGAGGGAGATTTTGAGTTTCAGTCATACCAGAAGCTGACGGACGACACAGACACACAGAAAGGCCGCATTTACTTTCGCCGGACAAAAGGCGGCGTGGATGCCGCGTTTGACATTGGCGGATCGGCGCCCAAGCAGGTGGTTTACAAAGATGGGGTACTGCGGATCTACGAAAAGAAAATCAATCAGGTGACTGAGCGGAACGTGGGCAAAAACAAGTCTGACGTGGAAGCTTTTTTGAGCCTGGGGTTTGGCGCCAGCGGCGACGAATTGCAACGCGACTACGCCGTGAAAATGGATGACTGGGAAATGGTGGACGGCGTAAAGACAGCCAAGCTTGATCTGACGCCCAAAAAAGAAAAAGTCCGGCAAACGTATAACAGGATCATTTTGTGGATTGATCCGGACCGGGACATTTTGCTAAAGCAGCAATTCTTTGAGCTTTCAGGTGACTATCGGGTGGCCCATTACACCAATATGAAGCTGAACGAAAAGGTGCCAGAGGACGTTTTCCGTCTGAAAACAAACGGAAACACCAAGACAATCAAGCCCCAATAATAAAAACATTCATAGCGTGGGCGCGTCCTGCGGGTTTAAAATCAGAGGGAACGAGGCTAAGGCGCAGGATCTGAGGATTAAAGGCATCGGTTCCCGTCGATTTTCGCATCGTTAGGCCGATTTTTCGCCACATATGGGCCGGTGGCAGCATCTGAATAAGCGGGACTGAGGTGTATTTGTGGCCAAAGTTTTAACCCTTCCAATTAAGCCTGAAATGCCGGATCCAGCACGTCGCAAGGCGAAGCCGAGGAAACCGGACCCACGCTATGTGGAAGGACAGCGCCTGTTGGTGGAAGCCATGAAGTATTTGATCCAGCAGGACCCGCAGCGGAACAAAGACGCTGTCTCGTTGATTTCAGAGCACTTCCGGACACGTTTTCGGATGTCAGACAGGCCTGTGGATCTCCCAAGTTTTCCACCTGAACCAAGATAAAAATCCAATTTCTTCCAAATTTTGAATATTCATCCCTTTAAAATCCACTATTGTGGATTTGGGTGCGCCTTTTTCCTCTTAAACCATTGATAACAAAGACAGATCATTGAGGAACGCCAGTTGCAATACATTCCAGAGATAACATGTGTTCCCGTGCGTGACGGGATCATGTGTTTGTAATGCTCTCAAAACTGAAAACTATGGAGATGCAAAGGATGAATCGTAAACTGCGCGACAAATTAATACTGGTCGCCACATGCTTGGCGTTGTGCATCCCGTCTTTTGGTCAGGTGCTGAAGGGTTCTATCTCCGGCACAGCGGTTGACCAGCAGGGCGCGGTAGTCTCGGGTGCGCAAGTAAAAGCCACGAACGTGGCCACTGGCACTGCATTGGCAACTACAACTGATAATTCCGGCTCGTTCCGGTTTAATCTTATCCCTGCCGGCACTTACAAGATCGAGGTCTCAGCCCAGGGGTTCAAAACAGTACAGCAAAATGACATTCTCGTTGTAGCCGGCCAGGACCGTGGCTTGGGCGCGCTTAAGCTCTCAGTCGGTGAGGCCAGCACCACGATTGAGGTTGCCGCCACGGCTCCTCTGATTGAAACCACTCAGGCGCAAGTCACCAACACCTTTTCCGGCACCACACTGACAACCTTCGCCGGCATCCAGGAGAACCAGGGATTGGATAACCTGGCATTGTTTGTGCCCGGCGTTGTCTCGGTTCGCGACAACGGGTTCTCTAACACAAACGGTGGTCAGGGATTCTCCTCCAATGGTCTGCGCGGTCGCAACAATGACCAGCAGATTGACGGCCAAAATAACAACGACAACAGCGTCGGCGGCCCCGGGCTGTTTGTCAGCGACACGGAATTTGTGCAGCAATACGTGCTCGTTACCAACAATTTCGGCCCGGAATATGGCCGCAATGCTGGTTCCGTTGTTAACATCATCACCAAGTCCGGCGGCAATGCCTGGCATGGAAGCGTTTATGAGAGTGAGAATAACTCGATTCTCAACTCGCTGAACAATAGTCAGAGGCAGGGTTTTATCACCGATGCGGCAGGCAATAACCTGACCGAGCAACCACGATTGAATGATGAATTTGGTGGATTCACAGTGGGCGGACCCATCGTGAAGAACAAGGTGTTCTTCTTCGGCGGCTTTGACCAGGAACTTATCTCTACCAAATCCATTTTCCAGAGTTCCGGCTTTGCGCCCACTCCTGCGGGACTGGCACAACTGGCGGCATGCGCTCCTGGAAGCACCGGGCTGGCTGCCTACAACAAAGTGGGGCCATACAGCATCTCTGCCGGCAATCCGACCCCGGTCGGCAATACTCCGGTTGACGTGAGTCCGGCCTGTCTGGGCATTGATTTTGCTCAGGTCCAGCGCATTGTGCAGACCCCGTTCCACGGCTTCAACTTCACCAACCGCGTCGACTATCAGCGCGGCAATGACAACTTCATGGCCCGTTACCTGTTTAATCGCGGAAACAACTTCAACATTGATTTCGGTGATGGAGCTGCCGGCTATCCGGTAAGCGTTCCGGCGTTGAGCCAGGCCATCCTGGTAGGTTGGACGCATAACCTCTCCAGCAGAATGGTCAATGAGATGCGTGTAGGCTTCAACCGCCTCAATGTTGACTTCGGCGGCAATACCCTGGGCTCCGTTCCCACTGCTGACGCGGTAGGCACGGCGGTTTCAAGGATCACGTTCCGCACCCCCGGCTTCCTTGCTGTGGGAACCGCAAATAACCTGCCCCAGAGCCGCATCGTCAACACGTGGCAGGCGCAGGACAACTGGAACTTTGTGATGGGCAAGCACACCTTTAAAGCAGGCGTGAACTATACCTTCCAGCGTTCACCCAATGTCTTCTTGCCCAACCTCAATGGTGTATTTCAGTTCCAGAACTGGGGCTCCCTGCTGACCAACACCCCCAGGACCCTTGCTCTGGCAGCGGGTGATCCGACGCTGGACTTCCGTGAGCATGACACCTTTATTTATGCCGGAGATGACTGGAAAATCGGCCAGCACCTCACCGTGAACCTGGGGCTCACTTGGTCTTATTACGGCCAGCCCGCGAACCTGTTTAACCAGATTACAGTTCCGCGTGAGTCCAACCCGGCAACCGCCCTGTGGGCCAGTACCAGTTCACCGACCACCACAGGTGACCCGGCTAGCCCTATCAATGGCCAGGCGATTCCTCTTTCCGCCCGCACATTTCCAACCTTCCCGGCGCCCAAGAACAGCTTTGGTCCGAGCGTAGGCTTCGCCTATTCTCCCCAGTGGGGCGGCTTCCTGACCGGCAATGGAAAGACAACCATCCGCGGCGGATATCGTCTGCTCTATGACCCGCCGTTCTACAACATTTACATCAACATGTCGTCTTCAGCGCCGGAAGTGTTCCTGCAGTCATTTAGCGGAGCCGCGGCCGCCAGCAAGCCGCTGCCTGCGGTCCCGAACGGCACGAACGTACGGTCACTCTATAGCAGCTTCCTGGCGAAAGGCGTCTTCGATCCGCGCCAGTTTGCGGACACCAGCTTGTCTCCGGACTTCGGACCTGATCGTGTTCACTCCTGGTCGTTGGGTTTTGAGCGCGAGCTCAGTAAGAATTCCGCCGTCGAAGTTCGTTACGCCGGCAACCACGCACTCGATCTGTTCCAGAGCGTCAACGCAAATCCGTTCGTTGCCGATCTGCTGACGGATTTCCCGAACCTGGTGCCGGCTGGCATAACTCCTTGCCCGGCCAGTCAGGCGGTTGTAGCCTCTGCTGTCGGACGAGTTAACTGCAACCAGGGCATCCAGCGCAACCGCATTAACGGCGGCAGCTCGGATTACAATGCATTGCAAACCGAATTCCGCGCCAACAATCTGTTCAAACAGCTGACAATCCGCACCGGTTACACGTTCGCCAAGACGTTGGACAATGTGTCCGAAATCTTTGCGACGTTTGGCGGCGCCACGACTGTTCCGTTTGCACAGAATCCGTTCAACACCAATTCCGGGGAACGTTCGTTCTCAGGTCTGGATATTCCTCACCAGTGGACAATCACCGCTACGGAAGAGATTCCCTTCTTCAAAGAGCAGCACGGGTTTATTGGACACGTGCTGGGAGGATGGGTAGTGAATGCTAATTATGTTCTCGCCTCCGGACAGCGCTACACGCCTGCACAACTGGGTGATGCCGCGTTTGGCTCGAATGGCGACTATTTTGACGCGAACTTCCTCATCGCCTTCAACGGCGGCGGCGTCGATCAGGCACGGCCATTCCTGGGCAACCTGAGCGCTCCGCAAACCAGCGTCGGCGTGTTCTGCGGTGATCTGCCCACGGTGACTGGCATTTCTTGCCCGGCCGGCTTTACTGATACTTCATTGATCAGTATGACGGCTATTGGCCAGACTTGCTTTAATAACTCCAACAACCCTGCCACCCCGACCACACCCTGCAACTTCGTGAACGTCACGAATAACCAGGTGCGGTTTATCATCAATGCTGCCACGGCGCAGGGTGTGTTTGGCACGCCGTTTGGCAATACTCCGCGCAACGTGGTGCAGGACGCGATTTCCAACGTCGCCAATGCATCGGTGTTGAAGCGCTTTAGAATAAGCGAACACAACTCGTTTGAATTCCGCGCCGATTTCCAGAACGTATTTAACCACCAGAACTTCTCCAGCGTTGATCCGTTCCTGGATGACGCAGGACAGTTTGGCTCGTTCAATGGTTTCGGTGATCCCAGGACCACAGCTACGGCCTATCCGGGATTCAATGGCGGTACTCGCCGCATCAACTTTGGTTTGACCTACCGGTTCTAACTTTCAGTTGATGTAACGAACCTTTCAGCCCGCCAGTTCGCTGGCGGGCTTTTTTATTGTTTCTCTGCCAATCAAATCCTGCCGCTTTTAGTAAAATCATCTCTGATGAGCAGCAACGGTCTTTCTTCCGGCACAATCAAGTTTCCGATCTACCTGGATAATCACGCCACCACGCCGCTCGATCCGCGCGTGCTGGAAGCCATGATGCCTTTTTTCACCTCGCGCTTTGGCAACGCTGCCAGCAACAGTCACTCCTTCGGATGGGAAGCCGCTGCCGCCGTGGAAAAAGCCCGCCGACAGATTGCCGCCTCAATAGGCGCATTGCCCCAGGAAATTGTTTTCACTTCAGGAGCCACTGAAAGCGATAACCTGGCCCTGAAAGGCGTGGCGGAAGGTTGCCGCGAAAAAGGCGACCACATTATCACCGCCGTTACGGAGCACAAGGCGGTCCTTGATAGTTGCAAGCATCTGGAAAAAAGCGGCTGTCGTGTTACGTACCTGCCCGTTGGCCGTGACGGCCTCATTGATCTCGACCAACTCAGAGATGCGTTCACGGATCGCACGATCCTTGTCAGCATCATGGCCGCCAACAACGAAACAGGCGTAATCCAGCCTATTGAAGAAATCGGCCGCCTCTGCCGTGAGCGCGGTGTGCTTTTCCACTCAGACGCCGTGCAGGCTCTGGGCAAGGTCCCGCTGGATGTCAACCGAGCCAATCTTGATCTGGCCTCCCTGACAGCGCACAAGCTTTATGGGCCCAAAGGTTGTGGCGCACTTTACGTCCGCCAGAACGTAGCCGGGCAGCTTGTTCCTTTAATCGACGGCGGCGGCCATGAAAACGGGTTGCGTTCCGGCACCCTCAATGTTCCCGGCATTGTTGGCTTTGGCAGAACTTGTGAAATCGCCCATGCAGAAATGCCGGAAGAGAGTTGCCGCATCGCTGGCCTGCGTAACCGTCTTCGCGATCGCCTTGTCGCAGGACTGGATCAAGTAACCATTAACGGATCCATGGAGCACAGGCTACCTGGTAATTTAAATATGAGTTTTTTGGAGGTTGACGGTGAAACACTGTTGACCGGTTTGAACGACGTTGCGCTTTCCAGCGGATCAGCGTGCTCCTCCGGCAAGACCCACGCTTCCTATGTTCTCAAGGCACTCGGCCTGAGCGACGAAGCTGCCGGAAGCGCGATACGCTTCGGCATTGGACGTTTCAACACTGAAGCAGAGATTGATTACGTTGCCGGCCGGATAATTGAGCTGGTAAAGAACCTTAGGGAAGTTTCTTCCTTGAAGTAGGATCTCCGGAGCGCACTTTTTTTTGAAGTCTCGAGCGGAGCTTTTTCCGCAGTCCCGAGCGGAGCGAGGGATCACTATGGCCTTCCAGGATCTCCCGGTCCTCCACGATGCCCAACAGTCCTTTGCATTTGCGTTCATTTGTCGGGATGCGTGGTCCTTGAAATCTCCATTAGCCAAAGGGTTCTCTCGCTCCGGCTTGAGATTACACTCCCACCGGCTGCGGCTCCGTTACTTTCGCCTCTCGCAAAAACTTGGCTGCTTCCTCCGGAGGTGTCGGGTTGATATAGAAACCGGTGCCCCACTCAAATCCTGCCGTCTTCGTTAGTTTGGGGATAATTTCCAGGTGCCAATGATAGAAGTCATTGGTATTTTCCTGCATGGGTGAGCTGTGCACCACCAGGTTGTAGGCTGGATTATCCAGCACGCGCACTGCCTTGCTCAGTACCGTGCGCAGCATGCGGGCCAGGTTCTCATACATCGTGGAAGGCGAGTTCTCAAACGCAGACTCATGCCTCTTGGGCAGGATCCACGTCTCAAACGGAAACCGCGGCGCGTACGGGCATAGCGTCACAAAATCTTGGTTTTCCGCCGCAACACGCACCTGCGCCTCTGTTTCCTGCCGGATGATGTCGCAGAAGATACATCGCTCTTTGTTGGCAAAATAACGCCGGGCGCCCTCAAGCTCTTCCACTACCTGCTTGGGCAGGATCGGCAGCGCGATTATCTGCGAATGCGGGTGCTCCAGGGACGCGCCGGCGGCTTCCCCATGGTTTTTAAAAACCAGGATGTATTTGAACCTTCGGTCCTGCTTCAGGTCCAGGATGCGGTCGCGAAACGCCCACAGCATGTCTTCCACGCGTTTTAGTGGCATGGTTGCCAGGGTTTCGCCATGATCGGGCGTTTCGATCACAACTTCATGCGCGCCTACGCCGTTCATCTTGTCAAACATTCCATCCGCTTGCCGGTCCAGATCGCCCTCAATTCCCAATGCGGGAAATTTATTGGGCACCACGCGCAAGTTCCACCCGGTGGTGTCCGGTCGCGTGTTCTCGCCGGGGCGATAAGCCAATATTTCTGGCGGCGTTGTGCTTTCATTTCCAGGGCAGAACGGGCAGAATCCGCCCTTTAGAACCACACGCTCGCGGGAAAAATCTCCGGGACGCTTGGAACGGTCAGTGGAAATAATCACCCAGCGTCCGGTAACAGGGTCTTTTCTCAGCTCAGGCACGGCTACTATCTTACAACTCTCACCGTTTATGGCGAAGGAATAGACCTGCCGGGCCAGCGTCGCGTCGTCTTTGCTACAATTTCGGTTTGCCTCTTCGACTCTACAATACGCTCTCCGGCAAGGTGGAGGAGTTTGCTCCAGCCGCGGACAATACCGTTCGCATGTATGCCTGCGGCCCCACCGTGTATGACTACGGCCATATTGGCAACTTCCGCACGTTTATTGCAGTCGATATCCTGCGTCGCTTCCTCCGCCAGAGCGGCTTCAAGCTACAGCACGTCATGAACATTACTGACGTGGATGACAAGATCATCCGCAATGCGGCGCGCGACAAGAAGACAGTCCAGGAGTACACGCGCAAATACGAAGAGGCATTTCTGGAAGATATGGGTTCTCTGAACATCGAGCGTCCGGAAAAATTGGTGCGGGCCACCGAACATATTAAGGAAATGGCGGAATTCATCGCCAAGCTTGAAAAGAAAGGTATTGCTTACCGCACTGAAGATGGTTCCTATTATTTTCGCATCGCCAAATTCCCTGAGTACGGCAAGCTCTCAAAGAAAGATTTCGCCGGCATGGAAGATGGCGCGCGCGTGGATGTGGATGAGTACGAGAAAGACAGTGCCCGTGATTTTGCCCTGTGGAAAGCCCCTAAGGAAGGCGAGGCCTTCTGGGAGAGTCCTATCGGGCCGGGGCGTCCAGGCTGGCACATCGAGTGCTCCGTGATGTCAATGAAATATCTGGGCGATAGTTTTGATCTGCATGCCGGCGGCGAAGACCTGACCTTCCCGCATCATGAAAATGAAATCGCGCAATCAGAATCGCTGACCGGCAAGATTTTTGCACGCCACTGGATGCACGTGCGCTTTCTTCTGGTGGAAGGCGAGAAGATGTCAAAGAGTCTGGGCAATTTCTATACTCTGCGCGATCTGCTGGTAAAAGGCCATAAGCCATCCGCTATTCGTTTCCTGCTCACTTCAGTTCCATACCGCAAGCAGCTGAACTTCACGTTTGCCGGCCTGGAGCAAGGCGCAAAATCCGTGGAGCGGCTGCGCACTTTTGATGCCCGTATTCGAATGTCTCAGCTTCCTGCGGGGAGCAATCCAGTTGCGCAGGAAGCGGCAGCCCAAGCTAAAAGGGAAATGCGCGCCGGCATGGAAGACGACCTGAACACCGCGTATGCCTCGGCGGCGATCTTTGACATGGTGCGCGAAGCCAACATCCTCGCTGATCGCGGCGAACTTCGCGAAGGCGACAAGACGCCCCTGCTGGAAGCCTTGCACCAATTCGATGAAATCTTTGCGGTACTGAAAGATGATGACGCGGAAAAGATGAAGGCCGCCATGGAATGGGCCCGGTCCCACGGCATCCTTAAAGACTCCGATATCCCAGATGCTATCTCAGATGCCGACGTTAATCTCCTGATCGAAGAACGCAATGCCGCCAAAAAAGCCCGCGACTTCGCTCGTTCCGATGCCATCCGCAAGCAGCTTGCCGACGCTGGGATCCTGGTAGAGGACACCAAGGATGGAACAAGATGGAAGAGGAAATAATGAAATTTGGTAAATGGGTAAATTCGTAATTTGGTAAATGAACACCGAAAAAAACATCGACAATCCAGCTTTTCAATTACCCAATTACCAAATCACTCAATTACCAATTCCCCTCAGTCTCCCGCCACATTCACAGTCTTCGGGCAAGTCTCTTCGCTCACTGGGATATCAATGGGTTCATGCTTTAGTCGTGACGTGTTAACGAGCGCTACCGAGGCGATAATAATCGCCGTCCCCAAAAGCATGTAAAGATCTACATGCTCGCGCAAAATAATCCAGCCCAGAAAGACTGCCACAATGGGATTCACGTACGCATAGGTCGCCACCTTTGGCGTAGGAACATGCTCCAGCAGATAAATGTAGGACGAGTAACCAATCCACGATCCGAACACCACAAGATATGCAATGCCGCTCAGCGCCGGTGTGCTCCAGTGAGTTTTCTGGAACTGTCCAGTCAGCAGCGCGATAACGCCGTTTATGGAACCCGCCAGCGTCATCTGCCAGGCAGCGGAAGCAAATACATCTACCGTCAGGTTGAAACGATGGGAAAACACTGATCCCAATGCCCAGAAAAACGATGCCCCAGCCAGAATCCCTGATCCAATGAGCTCAAGGTGACCCAGGTGCGTGCCAGCGGTAATCCGCGGCCACAGCAGCACCAGCAAGCCGACAATCCCTACCGCCAGCCCGATCAACCCTTTGGCGGTCATGCGGCCCGCGCGGAAGACCCATGCCTCAATCATTACGACCCAAATCGGCACCAGAGCCACGATCAGTGATGCCAGCCCACTGGAAACATACACTTCCCCCCAAAGCACTCCAATGTTGCCCGTGGAGAGCAGCAGAATCGAGATCACCAGCAGTTGCTTCAGGTCGCGGCGCGTGAGGCTGATTTTTCTTCCCATCAGCGCGCAGGCCACCAGCATGATCGGCCCCGCAATCAGATAGCGGACAGTCCCCGCCACATAGGGCGGCATGTCCCGCACAATCACCCGCATGGCCAGATAGGTGGAGCCCCAAAGGACATAGAGCAGGGCAAACGCCACAATGATTCGTGACCGATTTTGTGGGGCTGCAATCATGAGTTATCTATTCATCATGTGACGCTTCTGCCAGTCCTGTCGATGCGAAATAACTGGAAGGCACGAATCAAGCATGGAAATGCACTCTGGTAACCGTCAACCGCGTGCCATTTCGCGGTTGTTTTCAGGCTATAATAGAGATGCACATGGCTTCACGCAGCACATTGTGGTTCGCAACGCGCACGCCCAAGCGGTCTCTCGCGTGTTGGGTGGATTTTCTTGTCTGCCCTCGCCGCTACCTGGCTGTGCTGCCATCGCACGCCCGCGCCAACCTTTTCGCCGGCGACTAATCTTCCCCTACGTCCTCACTCTTTCATCGGCCTGAATGCTGTTAAACCGCTCAGGACCGAAGGCATCCACACGCAACCACTGAAAAGAGGATGAACATGGCAACGCAGACTATTTCCGCCGCCGGTCCCAAGATTCGCACCAAACTGCCCGGCCCCAAGGCGCAGGCCGTCCTGCAGGGCGACGCGCAGTATATTTCCCCTTCGTACACACGCTCCTATCCGCTGGTGGCCAAGCGCGGCCGCGGCGTGATTGTTGAGGACGTTGATGGCAATGAATTCCTGGATTTCTCCGCCGGGATCGCCGTAGTTTCCACCGGACACTGCCACCCCAAGGTCGTGGCGGCAATCCAGAAGCAGGCCGCCGAATTGATTCACATGTCCGGCACCGACTTCTACTACGAAAGTATGATCACGCTGGCGCAGCGCCTAAGCAAAGTTGCCCCCATGAGCGGCCCGATCCGCGCTTATTACGGCAACTCCGGCACAGAAGCCGTGGAAGCTGCAATGAAGCTGGCCCGCTATCACACCAAGCGCCAGGGCATCATCGCCTTTTACGGCGCGTTCCACGGACGCACCATGGGCGCGCTCTCACTCACCGCGTCCAAGGCGCAGCAGCGCCGCCGCTTTTTCCCCGTGGTCCCGGGCGTGGCGCACGTGCCATATCCAAATGTCTATCGCAAACCGGAAGGTATGACGGCGGAAGAACACATTGCTGAGTGCGTAAGCTTTATTGAAGACCGCGTCTTCAAGACCATCATGCCCCCGGAAGAATGCGCTGCGATCTTTATTGAACCGATCCAGGGCGAAGGCGGATATCTGCCTGCTCCTACGAAATTCATGCGCGAATTGCGCCGCATTTGCGATCAGCACGGCATCCTGCTCGTTGCCGATGAAGTCCAGAGCGGCGCGGGACGCAGCGGAAAATGGTGGGCCATCCAGCACACCGGCGTTGAGCCGGACATCATTACCATCGCTAAGGGAATTGCCTCCGGTATGCCGCTGGGCGTGATGCTGGCCCGCGCGGAACTTATGGACTGGGTCCCCGGATCGCATGCATCGACATTCGGTGGGAATCCTGTGTGCATTGAAGCTGCCATGGCGACCATGGACGTTCTGGAAAGCGAAGCCATCAAGAACGTGGAAGTTGTCGGCGAGCACATGATGAAGCGCCTGAGCGGCTGGGTAAAGACTCATCCCATGGTCGGAGACGTGCGCGGCCGCGGCCTGATGATCGGCGTGGAAATCGTAAAAAACAAAAAGACCAAGGCTATCGCCCATGACGAGCGTGACCGCATTGTTGAACTGGCATTTGAGCGCGGCCTGCTGTTTCTGGGCGCCGGTGAAAATTCCATCCGCATTGCGCCGCCGCTCGTTGTAACACAGGAACAAGCGGACATAGCCATGGACGTGCTGGAAGAGTGCATTGGCATCGTCGAGAAAGAAAACAAATAAGGACCCAGCCGCGAATTAGCGCGAAAACGCGAATCAAAAACAAGATTTGATATGATTCGTGTTCATTTGCGTTGATTCGCGGCTATCTTTATGTCTTCTTCAGGCACGCTTACCCGGCTCACGCTTCGCGCTCTTGATTCCTTCGCCCGGCTCTTGCCGCGCAAAGATTCTGGCCCGCAGCATCTCCACACCGGACGCCGCGGCGAGGAAGCCGCATACTTCCATCTACGCAAGCATGGCTACGTGATTATCGCGCGCAACTACCGAAGCCCGCGCAGCCGCAGTGAGCTCGACCTGGTTGGCTGGGACGGCTCAACCTTGTGCTTTATTGAAGTTAAGACCCGCACCACGCGCAACATAATGCCCGCAGAAGCCGCCGTGGATGCGGACAAACAGCGCGATCTCTCCCACGTGGCCCGTGAATTCCTGCGCAAGATCAAGAAAGACGCGCCATTCCGTTTTGACATTGTGAGCGTTTATTTCGAACCAGGTCTCGAGGCGGATATTGAGTTATTCAGAAACGCTTTTGTGATTGGCTAAGCCCGCCTTGCCTTCACCAACGGGTCATTAGATTTCAGTCCCATCGCAGGGCAAGATTTCGGCTGGAAAAGTCCACCATCAGGGTCTTCTGGCTATACGCCCGGAAGTAGCCCGGAATGGCAGTGTCATGGTCGTAGATTTGTCCTTCAGCGTCCACCTGTATGCGTACAGTATGCCGCCCCGCCGTTACCGGCAGCGTGATACCCAGGCTCTCATTCGCCGTGGGATTATGTGAAGACCTCAGCCGGGGACTTGCAATACCGTGCAGTTCATCGTGATAACGCAGGTCGCCATCCACCCATATATAAATCTCGCCGCTCTGGAATGGATACTGTCCCATAATCTGCAGCGTTGCCGGCTTTGAATGGTTAAAGCTCAAAGCCAAAAGACCGGCGCCGGCGATCAAGAGAAGTACTGCCGCCGTTAGATAGATCAGCAACGTTCTCCGGCTCCGTCCGCTTTTCTCTGCCGCGGCCTGAGGGGCCCGCGCAGTGGCCACGCCCGTTGCCGCATTCCCTTGCGATGATGAGATCACACCAATGTGCGGAACGACTTGCGTCTTCGCCGACTGAACTACCGAGCTCGGTTTCTTTCCTGCGCTCAGATCGTCCAGGTCTGCCGCCATTTCGCTGCCGCTTTGGTAGCGCATGGCAGGATCTTTGGCCAGCGCGCGGCTTAACACATAATCAACATCGATATTAAGCCCCGGCTCGATCTCGCTGGGCGGCGCAGGCTCCTTTGTTACCACCTGAACGCAGATTTCAGTGAGCGTATCGCCATCAAACGGCTTCACGCCGGTCAGTAGCCAGTAAGCAATCACGCCCAAAGAAAAAAGATCTGAGCGCCCATCCACTGCCTTGCCGTTGAGTTGCTCCGGAGACATATATGCTGGTGTCCCCACAACATGGCCGGGCAGAGTTGTTTCTGCCATTGCCACCTTGGCAATGCCAAAGTCTGCTATCTTCGGCTGGCCTTCAGCCGTAACCATGATGTTCGCGGGCTTGATGTCACGATGAACAATTGCCTGCCTGTGCGCGTAATCCAGGGCTTCAGCAATCTGCCGCAGCAGTTTTAGCGCGATCTCGCGTGGCAACTTCGTTGCCGCTGTCGCGGCAACCACACGGTCCAGCGAATCGCCTTCAACGCACTCCATCACAATGAATGGCGTGTGCGTTGCCTCGTCCTCACCCACATCATAGATGGTCACAATTCCCGGATGTGACAAGCGCCCCGCAGCCTGCGCTTCCCGGAAGAATCGTTGACGGTAATGTTCGGCATCATGCTTGGATGAAGCCGGAACCGCGATCGTCTTGATGGCCACTGTGCGGTCGATTTTTGGGTCGCGCGCGCGAAACACTGCGCCCATCGCGCCGCGTCCAAGCTCAGCGACGATCTCATAACGGCCTAGTTGGTGCATCGTTTCCATCGCGCAAATTGCCTTTGGGGGGACACCGGAATATGGCTCGGAATAGGCCCTAAACGGGGATTGCGCCGATCATAGCACGGGACATCAGCGCTATCTGCAACTTGGGCTAAACCGTTGGTGTATTGTCCGTTAGCGCAAAGAAAGGATTTTATGTGCTGCTGGCCGTGTCGTGGCTGTCCTGCTTGTTCCCAGCGGAGCGCAGGTCAAGCGCCAGGCGCAACACATAATGAACACCGGATATCGTAGTCAGGGCCACCGTGGCGTAAATGCTCCAGCGCTTCCCAAGGCGGGCCCAGTTTGAAAAATTGATCTGGTAGATGAGCGCCAGCGGCACACTCAAAATCTGCACCGCTGTGTTTGCTTTTCCGAACCAAGTCGGACGGAAGATCCTCATCGTTCCAGTGGCGTAGAGCAATGTGCAGACAATCAGGATGATAATGTCACGGCTGAACACAAGGATGGTGACCGGCCAGCGAATAATATGCGCTATTGAGAGCATCAGGAACATCGTGCTCAGCAACAGCTTGTCGGCAATAGGGTCAAGATATTGGCCCAACGTGGTTTTCTGTTTCAGCACGCGCGCCAGCAAACCGTCCAGGAGGTCAGTGATCCCCGCAACCACAAATATTCCCAGCGCCCAGGCATATTTCTGCTGCTGGATGGCCACCACCACGAATGGAACAAAGATCAGACGCAACAGCGTGAGCAAATTGGGCGCGGACTTCAGTTGGCGAAGCATCACTGCGGGTCCTGAAAAAATTTAGTCACATCAAATCCGGTCTTCGCCGCAAACTGATCCGCCAGAGACGGCAATCCCCCATTGCGGGCATCCACTTCCATTCGCTGCACGCGATGCATAGGGAAGAAAACGGTGTTGGCCGCCGTGGCTTCGCCTGCTTTTACCATCTGCATAAAATCGTCAAACGACTGCAAGTCCACTCCGCGCAAGCTGGCCCCTGCTGGCGTCAACGCCAATAGCATGCCCCAGAATTTTTCTCGCGGATTTTGCAGTGTAACCAGGACGAGCTGTCCGGAGTTCATTGTTTCTCGGGTCCTTGGGTGCGCCAGCGGCTTAAGCAGATTGCATGGGAAACGCACTTAAGGTTATCACGGGGCGGACCTAAGCGTTAACCGGTCTGGAGTTGTATTAGAGTGCTTCCGCACAAGGGGAACGGTTTCTCTACGCAGGAGGTTGACGCATGAGACCTCATCTGGCGCACCTTGTATTGGTTGCACTTGTGTTGCTGGCAAACACTTTCCGGCCGCGAACGCGATGACAGGAACCAGACGCGCCCCTTCATCGTGGATCTTTGGGCCAATGGGGATTGACGGTGAAGTGGTTTCGGGCGATCCACACAAACCCGGCGGCATTTATGTGATCCATATCCGCGAGCTGCCCGGGATGATTGTTCCACCCCATTTCCACCCTGAAGACGAGCACGTAACTATTGTCCAGGGCAAATGGGAGCCGGCCCATGGAGAAACCTTTGACCGCTCCAAGCTTCGGCCCTTCACGGTGGGTGCGTACAGCTTCATGCCCAGGCAAATGCCGCATTTCGCCTATTCTGAAGACGGCGCGATCCTGCAGGTTTTTGGCGTGGGACCGTTCAAACAGACTTTTCTGGGCGGAGAAAAGATCCTCAGCAAGTCCGAATGACCGTCAGGCCTTCAAGTTCGCAATCGGAGACAAAGTACGGCACAGCCGGGGTGAAGGAGTCGTCCTCGACGGGTGGGCCTGCGGAACAATCGTGCAGTACGAAGTTCAAAAAGGGGATGGAACGCTCTTTATGGGCGTGGAGGGAGATTTCGACCGCCGCTAAAGTCAGATGAGACTGCGCAGCTACACGGCTAACCTGCTGCCGGTACGAAGCGCGCTGCAGCCGCAGCCCTGATACATTGCTCGGCCATTCTTGCCGCGCCGGCGATATTTGGGTGCCCCACCGCTGATAGCAACACCTGGTTCTTCTGTAGATCGCCGGCCCCCACCAGTTCGTACGCCACGCGGCGTTCCGCCAAGGCGTGGTCCGGAGCCTTGTCTGGATCGTTCGATTCGCATTCCCACAATAACGACTCCGGCGCATATGCCGCGTTGGCTTCTTCCATGCCGGAATCGACGAAGATGGCACGTTGCGAGCCTGCCTCGCGGTTCACATGCTCCACAGCGCTCCGAAAAAGGCCGGTAGAGAGCTTCCAGAAGCGCACGCAATGCTCCACCACTTGATTGCGGAACAGGTCAGCATGAAAAAGTGGGCCAAATTTCACCCCATGGACCAGTGAATACAGGCTTTCCACGCCTTCAGCGCGGCTCAGATGGCTCAACGCGGGATAGTATCCAAGAAGCAGAATCCGGGCATTTGGGAATTTCTGCGCTGCCAGTTGCAGGATTTCCAGCAGATCGCGTCCGCAATGGTTGCGTATGTGCAACTCAAGCTCGTATTGAGGGATCATGGGATTGAAGACGCGCTGGATCTCCACGTCATTGATGCCGCCATTCATCAGCATCCATTGCACGCTCGCGGGATCGCCATTGAATTCCTGGAGCTGTTGCAGGATCGTTGGGAAAAAACATGGGACTTCGGCGGAGGGCATCGTGACCGTATATGAATCACGAAAACCAATTTTGGCCCCGGAATGGGCCAGCATCTCCATCTCCACACCTAAATGCTCCGCCAGGATGCTGGCGGTCTTGTGCTCATGCGCCAGACCCTGGCCCCAGAGAACCGAATCACCAATAACCAGAAGATTTTTCATGCCGATGGGGTCAGTCTATCAAGGTTTCTGCGAGATGGGACGCCAGCTTTTTCGAGGGGCATTTGGGCGAACTCTCAGCAAGAGATGTTAGAATAAAAGACGCCATCCTGTATCTCTAGGCCCGTAGCTCAGTTGGTTAGAGCGCTTCCTTGACACGGAAGAGGTCGATGGTTCGAGTCCATTCGGGCCTACCACTTAACTCATTGAATCTGCTGGGTAGGCAGCGGCAGTTTTTGGACGGATTGGCGAGATTCGTCAACATTAGTCAACAATTCCCCTAATCTCTGAACTGCCTCGCGCTGATGCGCGGGAATCTCGAATGTGTAGAAGTCGAGCGTGGTAGAGAGTTTGGAATGCCCTAACTGCGCTTGCGCGTCTTTCAGACTCCCGCCCACGAACTGCAATAACGTTGCGTGAGTCCGTCTGAAGGTGTGCCAGCTCAGCCAGGGAGCGCCGATCTTCTTTCCGGCGGGTTTTAGCTCTCTGTGAAGGATGTTTGTATCTCCGTACGGAGTCCCGTTGCTTGTCTGAAAAACCAGTCCGGGGCCGTCCGGGGTTTGTTGCTTTGCCCGATGCCGTTTCAGTGCTTCCACACACGGCAGGGGCAAAGGAAGTGATCGTTTGCTGTTTTTGGTTTTTGGAGTGTCCATCTGACCGCGATAGCACCTCTGGCTTACCGATAGGACGGAAGAGGAAAAATCCACATCCTCCCACCTGAGACCTAGAATCTCTGCGACTCGTAAGCCTGTGAGAAGCGCCAAAAGAACCATTGTGCGATAAGGCTCTCTTAGTGCGTCCAGCAGCACCGGGATTTGTTCCGCAGTGAGAATGTGCCTCTGTTTCACTGGTTTGTATTCCGGTAATTCCACTCCGCTTGCAGGATTTTCGCCCGCGAAATAGTTCCACTTTTTTGCTGTGGCAAAAATTTTGGACATCAGGTTTTTGAAAAGGTCGGCGGAAGCCGAACCTAATCCGCTCTCCAATTTCTTGAGCGCAAACGATTGAATGTCCAGAGTGCCAAGTTCGCAAAGGCGATATTCCCCAAAAGCAGGTAATAGATGGTTTTTGAGTGTGCGGCGATAACGCGTCTGGGTTGGCAGTTTCAAGGTCGGAAACACATTCGGAATAAAATACCGTTCGACAAATTCCCGAAAGAGTATTGTCGAATGGGGCGTGATCTTCCCTTGATTCAGCGGGCGCAGGAATTCCTCTGCAAGTTTCCACGCTTGTCGGCGTGTAAACTGGCGAACCGGGCCGATGACCTTGGAAGCCAATCGCCGGCCAATCGTTCCGTTTTCCTTTATGTAATCCTCCCGCCAAAGCAACTCCCAAACCTGATTTATTTTGCCGCGTATTCGCAAACTTCCTTTTTGATAGCGACGGCGTGCCATCTCTTTTTGCCAGCCTCCTAACTGGTCTGGCTGCCGTTGCTTTTCCGCGATTGGAAGTATATTCACGCTTATTCCAAAAAGAATTAAGAAATGTTTTTTGTTTTTGCAATTGGCCGCACGTTTTTTGCGTG
This sequence comes from Terriglobia bacterium, assembly GCA_020072645.1. NCBI lineage: Bacteria > Pseudomonadati > Acidobacteriota > Terriglobia > Terriglobia bacterium. The sequence goes on along the minus strand of JAIQGK010000010.1, from coordinate 42,084 downwards.
CTTTTCCAGCATTGATAACAAAGCATTTACTCGCTCTTGTAATGCTGCCGCGATTCGCCTTGAGTTGCGATCCGCAGAGAACAATCCGCTCTTTGCTTTCAGTTTTTTGATTTGCTTTTTGAGTTCGTCAATTTCGGTGAGTATTGCGCCGATTTCAAACGGGGATTTATTTTCCCGAATTCCTTTTGAATTTCCCTTTTTCAATTGACGCACGAGTTTTGCAAGGCGGGAAATTCCTGTTTTGCGCCTGACAAACGCCTGGACTCCGCACTCGTCACAAATGAAGTATCGCTTCCCGTTTTTGTCCTTCCTTATTTCGAGGTCGGCTCTGCACAAGAAACATGGAAGATGAGCAGTCAAAGGGAAATCTCCCCAACGTTACGTTGCAGACCTCTCTTGAGCAGTCCATCGGCTAGGTTCGCTCTGCGCGGAATCCACTTAACAGAAACCTTCAGAGAATTTCTTCGAATCAGTCCTTTGATCTCAGTCAGCAATTCGCGCAAAGCGGAATCATGCACCTGATAACGTCCATTAAATTGTTCGGAGACAATTTGAGAATCTGTAAATACAAGGGCTGCGCTCTTTGGGGGTAATGAGCTGAGGGCCGCTAACAAGCCGTTGTATTCTGCTTGATTATTTGTCAGATGGTCTTTTTGAATAATTTCGCTCTTTCCGCTCTGCGGCTGTATCCACGCAAAACCAGAACCCTTGCCGTCTGGCCTTGCTCCGCTACCGTCAATGTGAATTTCAATGGGAACTGCATTTTTCATCTGATTACCTCTTTCTTCTGTGGAAGCCCGCGTGATAAAACGCCTTCTCGACAGGAGCACTTTGCACAAGGACAGTTTTTCCGGGAGCGGGCTTAGGAGTGGTCAGAGAGGAATCCATTTCGCCGACACGGAAATTCCAGTCGCACTTGTGTGCATCTCGGCCGATGTAACGCGAAATGTAAAACGCTGCTCCGCGTTCAAATGGGAGAATTCGATTCCATCCGGCTTTTTCCTGCACCCACTTCCAAAGCTCAGTACGTGAGTAACGGTCAAGCCCGCAAGCTGCCAATATTGCGTGTTGATGAAATCGGCCCCCGATTTCCCCAAACTGATCGGCGACCACATAGTCCACTCTTGTTCTGAGGTCGGATTCGAGATGGTTCACAAAACGCGTAAAAAAATTGTGCGCGAAGTCGGGATGCGGGCGGCCATTGCCACTAGTCGGAAAACCTCTCCGCCAGGGATAGTTGCGAGTGGCGTAAGTGATCGTTCCAAAAATCTGCCATTCTCCTGATACTGTTCTTGTTCCTAGCTCATCAATCCATTTCCCCATTGATTGCGCAAAGCAGCTCTTGCAAGTACACCCGTCCTGATGTGAATTCCTCAAATTCGGCCCACCTTTGGACACACCTGGGGGAATCAAGAATGGGAACAACTGTCGGGGCTTCGCCCCGAACCCCACCAAGGGGCTTCGCCCCCTGGACCCCCAGACAGACTCTTTGCCTCCAACCCCGGCAGTGCTTTACTTTCGTAGAACCCCGACCAGCATTCATGGCCCCTGCTGCCGTACGTTGTCACCCGTCGAATGGTCTGTCAGTCCTTCGTTGCGGGTTCTAAGGTTGAGCAGGGGCCGTGAATGATGCCCCAGCCCTAGGGTTATCAAAACGGAGGCTTGCGCTACCAAAAAGAAAGAAAAGTAGCGGAAGGCGACCCAATATCACAAAGAAAAGATTCTTTTGTTTGAAGGGTGATTAGGATTGTTGCATTCGCCGCGCCTGCCGTACCCGTTCGATGGAGGTACTGAAAGTCAGCCCATATTCCATTCCTGCCATGGCCTCCGCGAGCAACTTCGCACGAGTGGCGGGGCGTTTGCTCCGTCTCTTTAGGGTAGCGTCATGAAGTGCGAGTTCAAATTGCTTGTAGTAACTGAGCAAAAAGCCAGCAGCTTCCGGGTGATCCGCTTGCCAAAACATCACAGTTTCGAGCGCGGTCTTCTTCGTTGACTGTTCCAGTTGAGAGAGGATTTTTCCTATCAGAGGAGATAGAGAGTCGGCGACCTGGATGAGCCTGGGATAATCAGCAAGTTTCAACTTCGGCTGGCGACCTTGCGTACCCTTGAATGTTTCTGCCAAGTCCAGAAGAATCTTCCGTAAAGGAGAAAGATCGAATAACGAAAAAAGAGCCTTAGCTTGCTCGCGTGTCATGCCGTCGCGGGACTCAAGCTTTACAAGCCACGATTTCAAGCTCACTTTATCGTTTGTTTCGATACACCGTAAGAGGTCGATTCTTGCCTGTTCTGGAATCTCAGGCATACCCCAGGAACGCGCCACAAGTGACATGTATTCGGGATGAGACCACCCCTTGTTCAGCAGCCAGCGGAGAGTTGTGCTCTCTGAACTGAAAAATCTTTCTACAAATCGGTCTATGACATCCTCAGCTTCCGCTTCGGTGAGCAGGTTTACAGCCTGAGCAGATTGTTCAGAGTGGTCGGGCACGAGACCGTATGCTAACCTCTGATCCGGTAAAGAACCAACAACTGTGTCATAGCAGCGGGATTATACGCGAGTGGAAACTCATTAGAATGGCATTTTGTCGCATGGCTCCGAGAAAAACTCAAGTTTTAGTCCCTTCAAAAAGGTGGAACGGCTTTGAGTTTGTCTGTAAAAAATTGAAGGGAACGTGAAGCGTGTTTTTTTGGCGAGCGGGAACCAATCAGTTGCCACTTGAAGCCGACGTTACATTTGATTCAGGAATTCCAGCTAGTTTTTTCAGGTGAATGACACTATGCTCATAGTTAACAAGTCGTGTAAGAAGCTGCCGAATCAATAACGCCTTTCCAAAAGCGACCCCAATAATGGCGCTAGACAACGGTACCGCAGCAATCTTGTTATGCGTCATGAAAGACAATAAAAAGAAGATCCCAGTCCACAAAACCGCGGCATAAATAATCGAGACAATATTCCACAGGAAAAAGAGAATGAGCTGATAGCTGTCATTGTGAAGACGCTGCAAAAGGGCAAGGTCTCTTGCGAACTGCTGCTGATTGTATTCCTTGAATTTGAGCGGGCGCTCACGAAGGAATCGCTTGATTTCAGATGCATATATGGAAACGAGCGAGCTAAAAACAAACAGAATCAACGTAAAGACGATGGGATGATTCGAGGGCCATTTAATCAGCGAGTCCATGCCGCGCAATATACCACGGTTTGTCTTCGGCTATGCTCTTTTGTGTGCTGTATGCCCGAGACGGCGGGGAGATTCGCGGGATTAGGTAACCTTCTTTGGGTAGCCACTAAAACCAATACATTTTCTGACGTCATAACACCATTGAGCTAGCTGGAAATTTCCTGCACCGTCATATTCCTTGCTGGGTTCATGGGTCTTGTTGTTTACTGCTAAGGAATTAAGAGGCGGCCACCCTTGTTCATCGCACCATTCCGCGATGTCACGCAGAGGTTGGCCAATGTCTCTCCAGCCGATATGCGCATTTGTACCAATTGCCTGATAGGCGATAATCGCTTTTTCTACAGATTTCTGATTTACGTTTTTAGGCTCGCGTCGAAATCTCCTTTGGTGCTGAAGCAGTGCATTCGCTAGCTTCACGGCTCTGTCGCTCATGTGATGTGCCATAGATTTGCAGCCTTTCTTGTTGGCCGCAATTTTATGCTGCCCCCAAGTTACTCAGCAAGGGCAATCGCGCCTAGATGACTTTTATTCCAGATTTGTTGCTTGAAGAAAAAACCCGCCTGAGTGGGGCGGGTTGATTCTTTCCTTCGGCTTTTTTGTTCTTGCTATCTCTTGCGGCTAGATTTCTTGCGCTGTTTGGCGAGTTCCTTTTTTCGCTCTGCGGCCTGAATGAAAACGTCGTCAGGGTCTCTGAGACGTTTTTCTTCCGCTTGACGCACTTTGCCGAAACGGCCCCAGTCGTCAAGTTCGATTTGGTGCAAGGTCTCCAAGAATTCCTGATTACATTCTGCTTGTAATTCTTGGGTGAATCCTTGAAACAATCGGGTAGATTTGGACCTGAAAACTCCGGTTCGCTGCAACGTGTCGCAGTGTCCTACGATTGCTGCAAATGAGGAGTTAAGCTGGTATAGGGTGTGATAAATTTCTACTTTTTTGGTAACGTCAAGATCAGCCAAGGTGCCTCCACGTAGGTGCTTTGGTCAGGGGCGCGTTTCGGTCTCACCACCAAGCGCGTCCCGCTGTTTTTCATCTCAGGAAAGACCTTCCTAAAGACAGTTTCAATGTTGCAGAAATTGGCGACGAACTCAACAGAAAAACTCGTCAACAATTCGTCAACAAAACTCGTCAAAAAAGCGGTGTTTTGAGGGGTACTGCAATGCGGAAAACAACGGCAACCAAAGGGTTTTAGGTTAGTGACCTCGTTTTTGACACGGAAGAGGTCGATGGTTCGAGTCCATTCGGGCCTACCACTTAAATCATTGAATCTGCTGGGTAGGCATTGGCAGTCCGTCCGCAATATCAGATGACTTTAGACCAAATGCATTTTTCGGATTGGGTAACGCTCGGAGGAGAGTGCGTCTCTATTGCCTATGATCGGGTCGAAGATGATCCGCACCGAACAGGTTCTTCGTATTTATTCGAAATTAAGGATGCAGCCCACAATCGCGGTCAGAGACTTGTGCAGCTATATCATGCAGGGCGACCCGTTAAGCAGGGGATTGCTTCTGATATTGAATACAAAATAGGCATCAATGTAATTCGTCGTGCGCTGGATTCAAGAGAGCTGGATTTCGATGCTCCCTTCGATGAGGTCCAGTATAAAGAACTGAAAATTAAAAACTCTGATTTCGAGCCTCATGCCAAAGTGACGGATGCCGAACTCATGCAATACATAATGCACAAGGCGTATTGGCTCGGTTATAAGCTGAATCCTCGTGTGGGCTTATACACTGCGGAGTATGAAAATCATACTGATTACGATTATTTAGGAATTGAATATAGTGATATAAGGCGCGTCATTTGGCTTCTTACGCAACGGCGCTTGCTGGGTGGGAAAGGACAGGAGCGCGATACCCCACATGTTACTGAGAAATTGGTGAGCCTCTATGAGTCCAGTCATGGGACAAAGCTCGCCAGTGAATATGTATTTCCCAAGGGAACACAGTGGGACGCATACAAAGCAATTAAACAAATTCTGCAATCCGCGAAGCGGGAGATTTTTATTGTCGATAATTATATGAATGGTGATGTTCTTGATATGGTTGCGGCATTGCCTCACAAAATCAAAATTCGCTTGCTCACAGGAAAGGCCAATCCTGATTTTAAAGTTTCTGTCAGCCGTTTTAGAAGGCAATATCCGCAGCACCAAATAGAAGTACGCAAGCATTCTGCGGAAATTCACGATCGAACAATTTCGGTTGACAATGCACAATGGTACGCATTGGGGCATTCTCTCAATGGATTTGGTGGAAAACTGTCGCTGATAAATAAACTTGAAGATGTCAATGCCATTCAAACCCTTCGGAATACGCTTGAAAAGATATGGGCGGCTGCTTCATTAATTACATAATTTGCAATATGGAAATATTGGGATGGGTAGATACATGGCGAGTGGCTTTCTCCATGAGGCGTTCGATTTAATTGTTTGGGGAAGAGTGTATCGCTATATTCATCAGGCGAAGGATCGGCACGCGCAGCATGTTCCTGGCTTGCGCCATCGTGAAAAGGGCCATGAATGGTATCAATGTTTCGGCAGCAGTTGGGATTTTGAAAACCAGTTCCCGATGTGGCGACACACCGAGATTCAAAAATTAAGAGAGCGCGCGGGACCAGAGGCCGCTGAGGAAATGATGGCTTCGGATGCTCACGATTTGATTGACCGTACCTGGGATGACCTCTCTTCCACTGAAAGAACATACTGCGAGGGGTTATTCGTGTGGCTGATTTATAACCCAGATATTCTCTATTCTTGGGCTGGTGTGGATGTAATACATGGGCGCATATCCCGCGTTATTGGCGACGAACTGGTTTGGGAAGGTTCACCAGAAACAATCATCGAATATCGTGCACTACGACGTCGAATTTCCAAAAATCACAAACACCGCCTCGCAGAAGTGCTAAAACAGTGTGGAGATCAAAAGGCAGCTAGAGGAAAAATGCTCTATGTCCATCTTGAAAGGGAAAGCATTTTTTGCGGTCGGCCACAAGCATTTGGGAAAATCTAGAACACTCGCGTTCCTCACTAGCGGCAAACGAAAGCGATATTTTGAAATCAGGGAATCGAATTCTTTGTAAGGCGGATGTCCAATGACGATGTTCGGCATAGCTTCTTTTCGTTATTGAAGCGCCTTAAGCCTGAAGATCACGCTCACTTGTTGATAACGCTGTGTCCCACTTTTACGAATAAACGACAACGGACAAAACTCATTGCTGTTCTCATGGATTTTCGCAAACGGTATGAGCTGGTCTTCTTTGTATTACGTCATAATTTTAAGCGCCCCAAGAAGCTTATAAGTGATGAGGAAATTGAAATGCTCGAGAAATTTGGAAAGGTAAAAACCTTCATAGCCAAGGCCGAAGCCGCCAAAAGAGCAAGGGCATTTAAGAAATTTATACGGGCGAATATATGAACCTCCTGTTTTGATCTCTACCGCACTCTGCAAAAACTCGTCACCGAAACCGTCAATTTTCGGGGGCGTCTCATGATTGCGGCCTTAGAGAGGCGATTCGTGACGCTTCTTGCTATCACTCATGTTTCGATTTAATATGAGCGATTGAGTCCTCTGTCGCTCGTATACATCGATTTTGTGAGCGATAGACGGGCCTTCTATCGCTCATGACCTGGAATTGGCAAAAATCGGATTGGCCGGAGTTCAGCTGGGAAGCGGCTCGGCTGGCACTGGCGGAAAAAGAGTTCTTGATAGCCGGCGGCAAACTCGCGGGCACGGTCAAGCACCTGGACAAGGAAGAGCGCGAACACATTACCGTGGACTCGATGAGCACGGAGGCGATAACGACCTCGGAAATCGAGGGCGAACTGCTGGACCGGGCAAGCGTCCAATTTTCCATACGCAAGCAGCTTGGCTTGGCCGCCGACAAACGGAACGTGCGGCCCGCCGAGCGGGGCGTTGCCGAAATGACGGTCGATCTATTTCGTTCGTTTGGCGAGCCCATTTCCAAAGAAATGCTTTCTGGCTGGCACCGCATGCTGATGAGCGGCCGCCGTGACCTCACAGATGTCGGCCGCTATCGCACCGGCAGGGAGCCGATGGAAATAGTTTCCGGGCCTCTGGGAAAGACAAAAGTGCATTTCCAGGCTCCACCGGCGGACCAGGTGCCCGGCGAGATGAAGCGATTTATTGCCTGGTTTAACCGGACTGCCGCGGGAGGACCAGAACCCTTGCCTGGGCTCACCAGGGCAGGAACCGCTCATCTTTACTTTGAATGCATCCATCCGTTTGAGGACGGAAATGGACGAATTGGGCGCGCGCTGGCGGAGAAAGCGCTGGCACAAAGTCTGGGCCAGCCTACGCTTACCGCTCTGGCGGCGACGATCCTTGCACGGCGCAGAAGCTACTACGATGCGTTGGAAGCCGCAAACAGACAAACCGAAATCACCGGATGGCTGGCCTGGTTTGCAGGCATAACGATAGAAGCCCAGAGGCGAACGCTTGCCATGATCGAATTCCTGATCGACAAAGCCAAACTATTTGAGCGCCTGCGGGGACAGATGAACGAAAGACAGCAAAAGGCATTGCTCCGTATGTTCAAGGAAGGCCCGGATGGATTCAAGGGCGGACTTTCAGCGGGCAAGTACGCCAGCATCACCGGTACGTCCCCGGCTACTACGACGCGCGATCTTGCAGATCTTGTCGAAAAAGGCGCATTGGTCCGCATGGGAGAATTGCGACATACTCGCTATCAACTCGGCATCCCGCTCCATGCTTCCAAGCGTATTGAAGTCAATGATCGGGGTGAGCTGGTGGAAGTATAGACTTTTCAACCCCTAGTGGATTGAGATGATTGCTTTCATCGTTATCGCCAATCGATAAGAATTTTTTCCGGAGACAACTGCCATGAGCCAAACAAATGAAAGCCTCCAGAGACTGTATCTGGAAGACCTTCACGTGGGCCAGCGATTTGTCTCTGGCAGCCACTACATGGATGAATCTCAAATCAAGGAGTTCGCGCGACAGTTTGACCCGCAGCCTTTCCACCTTGATGAAGGAGCTGCGAAAGCCAGCATATTTGGCGGACTGGCCGCCAGCGGATGGCACACTGCCGCCGTCGCGATGCGCCTGCTCGTGGATGGCGGTCTGCCGCTGGGCAACGGCATTATCGGCCTGGGCGGCGATCTGGCGTGGCCCAAACCAACGCGTCCCGGTGACACGCTGCACGTGGAAAGCGAGATCCTGGAAATAGTGCCTTCACGTTCCAAGCCAAACCAGGCCATCGTTAAAGTGAGAAGCATCACGTCGAACCAGAATGGCGAAGCGGTACATTCATTCACTTCAAAGTGCCTGGTATTCAAACGCCCGCAGTCGCCTGAGTGATGATCCTGGCGCTGCGCTAGAATGCTTGGGTGAAAAACAGTGTTCGCGTTGTCGCAAAAGTCCATCGCCGCTTCAAACCCATCATCGTTATGTGCCTGTCGATTGGGGTCGTCTCATGGACGTGCACACATCCATTGATCGCAAGTGCATTTCAGAAAGGACCAGCCATGAGTCATGCCAGTGGAACGTTCGAAGTAAAACTTGTGCCTCAAACAGATGACAAGAATGGCGACGCCACACTTGGCCGGATGACAATTGACAAGCAATTTCACGGCGATCTGGAAGGAACCAGCAAAGGCCAGATGCTCACGGGCATGACCGACGTGAAAGGGTCAGCCGGTTACGTGGCAATTGAGAAGGTAAGCGGAACATTGAAAGGCCGCACCGGCACTTTCATCTTGCAGCATACGGGAACCATGAACCGGGGCTTGCCGCAACTGACGATCACCGTGGTGCCTGATTCCGGAACGGGCCAACTGGCAGGAATAACCGGAGATTTTAAGGTCATCATAGCCGACGGCAAACACTCGTACGAGTTCGAGTACACACTGCCTGAATCTCATTGAGTTGCTCGACCCGCCGGAATCGCTATTCAGTCGGCTACTTGTGAATAAAGCGACCAAATTCCCACGCCGGCATCTAAATTGTCTCTTCACTGGCGATTAGCGAAAGCAGTTCTGAATAACTGAACGTAGGTTGTTATGGCGAAACCGATTTTGCTTTGTATTGACGACGATTCTGATGTTTTGCGAGCCATTGAACGCGACCTGCGTTCGCATTACGGCGCCACTTATCGTGTGCTGGCGAGTGATGCTCCTGAAAAAGCTTTGGAACTCTTGAAGCAATTGAAAGTGCGGAATGACAACGTGGCCCTGCTCCTGGCCGATCAGCGCATGCCCAAAATGGATGGCGTCGCTTTTCTTCAGGAAGCAATGCATCTCTTTCCCGACGCCAAGCGCGCCTTGCTTACTGCATACGCCGATACGAATGCCGCCATCAGCGCCATCAACCAGGTCAACATCAATTATTTTTTCCTGAAGCCCTGGGACCCGCCGGAAGAGCACCTCTATCCGCAATTGGATGATCTGCTCGATGATTGGCAGGCTTCTTACCGTCCCACGTTTGAGGGAATCCGTGTGCTGGGCACCCGATGGTCGCCGCGTTCTTATGAGCTGCGCGATTTTCTGGCGCGCAATCGAGTTCCCTATCAATGGATTGACGTGGAAATTTCCGCCAATGATCCTGAAACCAAGCGGTTGCTCGAGGCGCTTGGCTCCGAATCCGCAAGCCTTCCGGTTGTGCTGTTCCCTGATGGCACAAAACTTCTTGAGAGTGTTCCGGCTGAAGTCGCGCAGAAAGTAGGCTTGCGTACTCGCGCGCAGACTGATTTTTATGACCTTGCAATCATCGGCGGCGGGCCTGCTGGCCTGGCTGCTGCGGTTTACGGCGCGTCTGAAGGCCTGCATACGGTAATCGTGGAATGCGACGCTCCCGGCGGCCAGGCAGGTATGAGTTCGCGAATTGAAAACTATCTCGGCTTTCCGAACGGCTTGAGCGGCGGCGACCTTGCGCGTCGGGCCGTGGTGCAGGCCAAACGCTTTGGCGTGGAAATTCTTTCGCCGCAGGAAGCCATCGGCGTTCGGACGGAAGGCTCTTATCGCATCATCAAGCTAAAAGACGAGAGTGAAATCTCCTGCCACGCCTTGATGGTGGCCACAGGAGTCCAGTGGCGCAGGTTGGATGCTCCCGGCATTGATCGCCTTCAGGGCGCTGGAGTTTATTACGGCGGCGGTTCTACTGAAGCTCTCTCCTGCAAGGGTGAAATAGTTTACGTGGTTGGCGGCGCAAACTCAGCCGGCCAGGCCGCAATGAATTTTTCCAAGTATGCTGAGCGTGTGGTGATTCTGGTGCGCGGCGCTTCTCTTGGCAGCACCATGTCACAGTATTTGATTGAGCAGATAGAGCAAACACCCAATATCGAGCTTTGGACCCACGCCAACGTCGCAGAAGCGCATGGTGAAACTCACCTGGAAGAAATTTCTGTGCTCTGTTCAGATACAAACAAAGTTGAGCGTGTGCCCGCCACTTCAATGTTCATCTTTATTGGCGCTCTGCCGCGGACAGACTGGCTGGGCGACCTGGTGGAACGAGACGAGCGTGGCTTTATCCTGACCGGCCCTGATCTTATGTGGAATGGCAAACGCCCAAAGAGTTGGGCTTTGGAACGCGATCCGTTCCTTTTAGAAACGAATATTCCTGGGCTGTTCGCCGTGGGTGATGTCCGGCACGGTTCAGTCAAGCGCGTCGCTTCTGGAGTCGGCGAAGGCTCTGTGGCGGTGCAATTCATTCATCAGTACTTGAGCAAGGTATAGCATGGTTCAAAAATCAGAGCTGCTTCAGGTGCCGGTATTCGCTGATTTGCCGGATGATCAGATTGACTGGTTCATCAGCCAGTCACAGGAACTCACAGCGAAGGCAGGGGAAACGTACATTCATCAGGGCGACCCCGCGGACTCGATGTTTGTATTCCTTGATGGACAGTTGCAAAGCCGGGGGGAATTTGGCGGCGAGACAGTTTTCTTTAACAGCAAGGCCGGCGACATCGGGGGCGTGCTGCCTTTTTCCAGAATGAAATCCTACCCGGTGACTGGACGTGCGATTACTGATGCTCGCGTGCTGCGTTTTCCAGTGGCAGCTTTCCCGCAGCTCATACAGAAAATGCCTGAGCTTACGCAACGGCTTGTGGGTCTCATGTCTGACCGCATCCGCGAAACCACACGCGTTGAGCAACAACGGGATCGGCTGGCTGGGCTGGGCAAGCTTTCCGCCGGGCTGGCCCACGAGCTAAACAATCCTGCATCGGCCGCTAAGCGCGCCACCAGCCAGCTCCGCGCCACCATGAAGCGCATTAAGGACGCGAGCCACGCGCTGGGTGCGCACGATCTCACCGCCGCACAGAGAGCCGAGATCGAAAAGCTGGAGGCTTCACTTGTCCAGCAGGACGGGCCGCCGCCGGATACGCTCACCATCAGCGCGCTGGAGGAAGAAATCGAGTCCTGGCTGCGCGCTCACGAACAAGAGGATTTGTGGCAGCTTGCGTCAGATCTGGCACATAAAAACATTCAGCCCGCGGCTTTGGATCGTTTATTCGCTACGCTCGATGCTGACACTGCGCGTGCCGCCCTGATGAGGATTGCAGCTTCCATGGAGATCGCAAACCTGCTGAACGAGATTGAAAACAGCACCTCGCGAATTTCCGATTTGGTCCGTGCAATCAAGGAATACACCTACATGGACCAGTCTCCCATCCAGAACGTGGACATTGTCAAAAGTCTGGAAACCACGCTTACAATTTTGAACCACAAGCTCAAGCGCGGAGTCACAGTCCAGCGCGACTACCAGCGCGTTCCCTTTCTGGTGAATTCCTTTGGCAGCGAGTTGAATCAGGTCTGGACCAACGTTATTGACAATGCGATTGATGCGATGGGCGGCCAGGGCGAGCTTCGCGTACGCACCTATCGCGAGGACGCGTGCGTGGTCGTAGAGATTGCAGACAATGGTCCAGGAATTCCAGATAAAGTTTTGCCGCACATCTTTGAGCCATTTTTCACGACCAAAGGGGTTGGCCAGAGCACAGGACTGGGATTGGACACCGCTTCGCGCATTGTACGCAAGCATCGCGGGCAGATTCAGGTGAACTCAAAGCCGGGAGAAACGCGCTTTCAGATATGGCTTCCGCTGGCGGAAGCACCATCTAACTAGCGTTTGCGCTCTGCTGCATTTTTGATTTCTGCATAGCGAAAGCAGGTCACTAGATGATCATTCACCATTCCGACCGCCTGCATGAATGCGTAACAAATGGTCGGGCCAACAAACTTAAATCCGCGTTTCAGCAGGTCACGGCTCATTTTGTCGGATTCTTCTGTCCGCGCCTGTATCTGGGATGATGCGCTGAGCGCATTGACGATTGGCTTCCCACCGACAAATTGCCAGATGTACGCATCAAAGCTACCGAATTCTTTTTGCACGGCCAGAAAAGCTCGCGCATTCTGAACCGTCGCCGAAATCTTCAGCCGGTTGCGGACAATGCCAGGGTTCGACATTAGCTGCTTCGTTTTGTTCGCATCGTAGCGTGCGATGCTTTTAGGATTGAAGTTGCTGAAGGCCCGCCGATAGGCATCGCGCTTGGCTAGAATGGTGGACCAGCTCAGACCCGCTTGCGCGCCCTCAAGTATCAGGAATTCAAACAACACGCGGTCGTCGTGCTGTGGCACGCCCCACTCAGCATCGTGGTAGGCCATCATTTGCGGCGTGGTCGCCCAGGAACAGCGTAGTCTTGCATCCAACGGCTCCTGCGGCGTATTTTTTGCAGGCATCGTCTTACCGCGCCTGCCCCGTTAAGACGCGGGCTGCCACAGGCCTCATCTCAACTTCCATGCCGCTGAGCACGGCATTGCCGGAAAGCGGATCGCGGCGGTTCTCATCCATCAGCGCGTTCAGGTTGGCGCCGGGATTTGCAGCAGCCACTTCAAGTTGTGTGCCGGGTTGATCGTGGCCCCATCCGTGCGGAAGGCTGATAACTCCCGGCATCATCTCGTCGGTAATTTCCACGTCCGCTTCAACGGAGCGGCCGTCATGCGCGATGCGCGCTCTCCCGCCGTCTTCCAGACCGAGCCGCGCAGCATCCTTGGGATTCACCAGGGCAATGCATCGCGCCGCGCCTTTGGCCAGGACGGGGAGATTGTGCATCCAGCTATTGTTGCCGTGAAGCTGGCGTCGTCCAACGATCACAAGATCCGGAATCGACCGTCCGAAATCAGCCGCTGGCCGCTTGAGGTCATCAATCAGCATGGCAGGTGCGAGTTCAATTTTTCCTGAGGGCGTTCGCAGCATCTCCGGTACGCGCGGTTCGAGCGCGCCAAGATGGATTCCGCCTTCCGCCGCTTCAACTTTATCCAGGTTAAGTCCATCCGGCTTCATGCCAAACTGATCGCCGTAAGGCCCGGCGCGCAGACCGAGATCCAGCAACCGCTCTGCGCCGCGCCGCTGCGAACCTGCTTGGAAAACCTGTTCGGCAAAGGGTCCGGCTGTGCGTCGCAGATCGTCCATCAGCAATTCATCGTCAATCTGGTTGATGTCTGCCGTAGCGCCTTTTCCTTGAATAATCCCAATCAGCCGCAAGAGCACTTGCCACTCTTCAGGACGGTCAGATGTGCGAGGGAACACAGGATGGCTGTAACGAGCGTGATTACGATAAGAAAGCTGCGAGAACGCCACGTCATAATGCGAATCTTCCAGCGGTGACGTTCCCGGCAAAATCACGTCAGCATGGCGTGAGGTCTCGTTCAGATAAATGTCCAGACTCACCATGAATTCCAACTGGTCCATTGCCGCCGCAAGACGCTCGCCGTTGGGCGATGACAGAGCTGGGTTGCTCGCTACCGTTATCAGCGCTTTTACCTGGCCCTCGCCCGGAGTCTGGATTTCCTCCGCCAGGCAATTCATGGGAAATTCGCCCAATACTTCCGGCGCTCCAGAGACGCGGCTCTTGCGTCTGCCCGTGCCCCCCCCTTTGCCCATTCCCGGCTTGCCCATGCTGTTCGATTGCAACGCAGCCGCTTTGGGAAACATGGCGCCGCCCGGCTCGTCAAAGTGTCCGGTAAGAATGTTCAGCACGTCGATCAGCCAGCTGCACAGCGTTCCATACTCTTGTGTGCACGTGCCCACGCGTCCATATACCACCGCATGTTTCGCAACCGCCAGCGAGCGGGCCAAAGCGCGGATTGTTTCGGCAGAAATTCCGCAACGGGCAGAAACTTTTTCCGCAGCAAAGCCGGCAACAGCGCTTTCGAGCACTTCAACGCCGGCAATATGCTCCGCCAACCGGCCAAGCCTTACCAACTTTTCCGCGAAGAGAGTATGCACCATGCCAAGCAGCAGAAATGCGTCGCCGCCAGGACGAATAAAGATATGCTCATCGGCTACGTCGGCCGTCTCGGTGCGCCTGGGATCGACGACAACCAGCCGCCCGCCACGCGCACGCAGGGCCTTGGCCTTATCGCGGAAATTCGGCACAGTCCAGAGACTTCCATTGGAGACCATGGGATTGGCGCCCAGCATCAGCAGAAAGTCAGTACGCTCGATGTCCGGCACAGGAATAGAAAGGAAGTCACCAAACATCAGGCCGCAGGAAAGATGCTTGGGCATCTGGTCCAGCGTGGATGCGGAAAAAACATTCTTCGATCCCAGGGCTCTACCGAGACGCGGCGCATAAAGCAGCAGCGCAAGTTTGTGGACAATGGGATTTCCCAGCGTCAAAGCGACCGAATCCGCTCCGTGTTTGGCGATGATCGGCGGCAAGCGGCGCTCAATCTCCTCGAAAGCCTCATCCCATGTGGCTTCCTCAAAGCGTCCGTTGCGTTTGATCAACGGTTTGCGCAGGCGGTCAGGATCTTCATGCAGGTCCTTAAGCGCCACGCCTTTAGGACAGAGATAGCCATGGCTAAAGACATCGGCAGCGTGCCCCCGAATGCGCTTCACGCGGCCTTCAGCCACGGTAATTTCAAGGCCGCAGCAAGCTTCACAAAAAGGGCAGATCCGATGGTGGACGGTTTCGTGGTTTTCATTGGTCATCGAACTCCCTCCTTAGACAGACGAGATGGAAGCACGCTTAGATTGCAGATGCAAATTCAACACGTCCAAGGTAAAGATTTTAAGGACTCTTGTAAACAGAGTCTAAAGCTGTGGCAGGGATGGGCTGCAAGACGGTACCATTATCACGCAGGCTCATGACTTCGAAATCACAACTTGTGTGTACCGGGCTTTTTGGCAGTGGTTGCAAAGCCTTTGGTTATGGACTATGAGAGATTCTGGCTCCGCGTAAAAAGCAACGAATAAGCGACACATTGTGATCCGTTGCCTTAGGCCGCCAAGCCATAAAACGATTTGATGGCAGCTATCAGGTCTTTTAATTGGCCCGTGACTGTGCTGATGGAATATGCTAAAAAGTTAACAACTGCTCGCACGGATCCGCATTGGCCCAATAATCAAATTCAAGCTTGAAGGAGCTTCATGGCAAACGAACTGCGCAATTTTCTCGCTCTCTCCTATGACGAACTGGAAGACATGAATCTGCAGGCGAAGGAGCAGCGCAAAAACCGCGTTGCCATGCACAAAATCCAGGAAGGCCGGCTGAAATACCTGACCGATGAGAAGCGCATTAAGGCCGTCACCGTGCTTTTCAGCGATCTTGAAGGCCGCCTGCACATGCTGGATTATGACAAGAAATTCCTTCTTAAAAGCTGGGACAACCTGACTTTTGACGGGTCGTCCATTCGCGGTTTTACAGCACAGCGTGAAAGCGATCTTCGCCTTGGTCTGGACTGGAGCTCGTTTTACTGGGCGCCGTCAGACGTTTTTGGTTCCGGCAAAGTCCTGGTCTTTGGCGATGTCATCGATAAAGGCGGCACGCCGTACAGCGCCGACATTCGCGGCAATCTTAAAGTCTTTGCCGCCGAAATGCACCAGAAAGAGGGCTACACGCTCAACGCCGCCAATGAAATTGAAGGCTTCCTCTTTCAGGGCTCTGACGCCGAGCGTCGCTACCATGAGACCAACAAGTTCGAGTACGTGAACACCGGCGGCTACTATCATTCTCTGCCCGGCGATCCGCTGCGCACGTTCATTGACACCACGGCTGAAGTGCAGCGCGCCATGGGCTTCCAGAATGAGAAAGACCATCCTGAGGTGGCCCCCTCGCAATTTGAAATCAACTACAGCTATGGTGAAGTTGTGGCCGCTGCCGATCAGATACAGCTTTATAAGCTGATCTGCCGCCAGGTCGCCACCCGCATGGGCCTCACGGCTTCATTCCTGCCCAAACCGGTCGTCGGCGTCAATGGAAACGGCATGCACACCAACGTTTCCATCAGCAAAGACGGGAAAAATCTTTTCTGGGACCCCAAGGGCGAAGAGAAGTTAAGCAAGCTCGGTTGGGCTTTCGTAGACCGCATTCTTACGCACGGCAATGACATTTGCCTGATGCTCAATGCCAGCGTGAACGCCTATCGCCGGCTTGATCCGCACTTTGAAGCGCCGAACCAAATCAAGGCTTCGGCGGTCGATCGCGGCTCCATGGTGCGCATCCCGATCGGAAACGAGAAGAGCATGCGCGTTGAAGTACGTTCCGTCGCGCCGGACGCCAATCCTTACATGGTGATGATGGCCGTTTTCAAGACCGGAATCGCGGGCGAAACGTCCAAGATCAAAAACCTGCGCCAGGCCGAGCGTTACCTGCCGGACAACATTTATACGGCCATGGAAAACTTTCGCTCGTCCAATTGGACCAGCAAACTGATGGGCGGTGAAGACGTGAAGACGCGCTACGCAGACCTGAAGCAGGCTTCAGCCGACCGTTGCCCGCGACTGTTAGGAACGTTTGTGAAATCTCCGGAAGTGCAGTACCACCACGACGTTTACAACCAGTTTTTGTGGAACATGTTCTAGATTTTGCCTTGTCCCGACCGGAGGGAGGGAACCCTATCGAGTTCCCTTTCCACGGGTTTTACACGCCCTGTAGCAGCTTCGATATTGTTATTTTGAATCCTCGGGCCAACGTCTCAAGCATCGGAAGAGACGGGCAGACCTTGGCATTTTCCCACTCTGATATGTTTCCCCTGTCAATTCCAAACTGGTGCGCCATCTCGCCCTGGCTCAGTCCGGCTTGCTCTCGCAAATAGCGGAGCCGCTTGCCAACCCGAACCGTGATATTTTCCCTTGACACATTTAGATTGTCGCCTGTAGGATTCCTCCGACCTATCGGTTACCTCCGACAGGTTATCGAAGTGAACACCATGCAAAAATGAAATTCCATGAAATCAAAGGCAAGACAATTCAAGCCATAGAACTCTTCGTTTCTCCCGATGGCGACTGCATCATCGACATAGGCTTTCAGGACAAGACTTCGCTCAGCCTCATTGTCGAGCCGTGCGTTGTAATTAAGCCTGTATTGGCGGACTGGAAACCTGCGAATATAGACCACTCAAGCGGTGGCGGCCTGTTCAGAGCAGATCGTCTCGCCCATAAACGCACTTTCTCTATGGATGCTTAGCAGAGGTTTCTACCGGCAAACCGTTTTTGCTCCATTCAAAAAATGAAGCGTCATACATGCTGGGATCGTAACCAAGATATTTCGCCACAAAGTAATCGAAGGAAGATTGCATGCCTGTTCGGCAATAGGTAACCAGAGGCTGGCCTGCTGCGGCGTGGGCTTGTTCATACATACGCCGCAATTCTGCTTCCGGCTTCAGCACAGGATTCTGGCGGCTTACGAGCATGTCCATCCAAAACAGGCCTTTTGCTCCGGGAATGTGTCCGGCTTTGGCAACATCCTCTGAGAGTTGCTCCCCGGTAAACTCTTTTGTTGGCCGAGCGTCCAGCAGGGTCACGCTTCCCGGCTTCTTTTGTGAAAGGTCGCGCACGGTTTTTGTATCCACCAGAATTTCCGGCCGCGGTGAAATCACAAGCGTTCCGGTTTTCGACTGCGGCATTTCCGTTGATAGTGGCCGTCGTTCCGCAGTCCACTTCTCCAAGCCGCCATCCAGAAGCGCAACGCGCGCCGCGATACCCAGATAGTCGAGAGTAAAGTACGCTCGCGCCGCGAACAGATTGGAGCGTTCCCCGTATAAAACTACCCGCGACGAGTTGCTGACCCCGGCTGCTTCAAAAACGTGTTTCAACGTCTCCACTGGTGGCAGTTCGGTGGGGATGCCGTCGCGTGTTACCGCAATGTCCTCCAGCTTAATCTGTCTTGCGCCGGGGATGTGTCCTTTGGAATAAAACTCCGGTGTGGAATTGACGCAAAGTACGACTACGTCCGGCTCACTCAAGTTTTCTGCCAGCCATGCGGTAGTGACCAGCATTTCAGGCCGCAATTTCGGCGCCGCATTGTTCTGGGCTGTCACAGATGGCGCGTGCATCATCGTGAGCGCCGCGAGAATAAGTCTTCTAAACATCGAGCCTCCTAGCGCAATGACGTGCCCACCACCAGCGGCAGCTTGCTCATATGACTCCACTCATGAATCGATCCGTCAAACATGGCTGCGTCATAACCCAAATATTTGGCGATGAAATAATTATGCGAAGCTTGCAAGCCGATCTCGCAGTATGTAACCAGTTTCTGTCCCGGCATAATGCCTCTGGCGACAAAGAGCGCTTTCAGCTTGTCTGGCGGCAAAAAGACAGGATTGTTCTTGGCGTCGACCAGCGTTTCCTGCCAGTAAATATGCACCGCTCCCGCGATATGCCCGTCGGTATAGCGCTTGTCGGGCCTCGAATCCACCAGAACAGTGGTCTTTGTTGGTTGCTCAGAGAGTTTCTTTACTTCTTCCATCATGGCGCGAACTTCAGAGTGAACATGTGGAGTGAAATCGCCCCTGGTAATTTTCGGCGCATCCTTAGAGAGCTGCCGATTTTCCTTGCGCCATTCATCCAGGCCGCCATCCAGCAGCGCCGTATGCTCGCCGTGGCCCAGATAATCCAGGGTGTAGTAAGCGCGTCCGGCCATCGGATACCAGGCCGTGGTATAGACCACCACACGCGAGTCATTGTTTACGCCCAGCTTTTCAAAAGTATCTTTGAGCTTTTCCATCGCAGCAAGTTCGGCATCCTCGCCTTCAATAAAGTCTTCCAGCGCCAGCAAGCGAGCGCCGGGAATATGGCCTTTATCATATTCTGAGCGCTTGTCAGCGACATGCAGGACGATCACTTTAGGATCATTGAGGTGCTCGCTCAGCCACTTTGCTGAAACGATCATCTCCGGATGGACTGCTCCATCGCCAGATGTTGCATACGCGGTTGGGGAAAATACTCCAAGGGCCACAACACATAGGCCGAGGCTGCGAAACAATTTGTTGATCATAGGTCGGTATCTCCATGTCCATATTCAAGGGTCGATGCACCACGGATATAGGACAAATGAAGGACATCTGCTTTCTCGACTTTCAGCTTTGTCAGCGCAGCGACTTACCCTGCACCAGTGGCTGGTTGTTTACATCCTTCCATTGATGAATCGAGCCGTCATACACCGCCGCGTCATAGCCCAGATACCTGGCGATGAAATAGTTATGCGATGCCTGCATCCCGACCTCGCAATAGGTCACCAGCTTTTGCCCAGACTTAATGCCGCGCGAAGCAAAGAGCTCTTTCAATTTATCCGGGGGCAACAACACCGGCTTCTTGTTCTCATCTACAACGGTCTCCGCCCAATAAAGGTCTACAGCGCCTGCAATATGGCCATCGGCATAGCGCTTCTCCGGCCGCGAGTCCACCAGCAACTCAGATTTTTGATCTTGCGCGGAGATTTTTTTCACGTCATCCATCATGGCGAGAACTTCAGGGTGAACATGCGGGGTAAAGGTGCCGCGCGCGACCTTGGGTTCCGTCGTTTCCAACGGACGCTTTTCCGCTTTCCACTCAACCATGCCGCCGTCGAGCAGTGCCGTGTGATCGCCATGCCCCATGTAGTCCAGCGTGTAGTATGCGCGGGCGGCCATGGGATACCAATCGGTGGCGTAAACCACCACGCGCGAATCGTTGCTGACACCCAGCTTCTCAAATGTCTCTTTGAGTTTTTCCGGAGACGGCAGCTTGGCATCTCGGCCTTGCACAAAGTCCTCGCCTAGCAGCAAGCGTGCGCCGGGAATGTGGCCCGCATCGTAGCTGGCGCGTTGTGGTCCCATGGATGCGGCCACTTCCAGCACAACAACTTTTGGATCATTCAGGTGCTCGCTTAGCCACTTGGCTGAAACGATCATTTCCGGATGAACTGCTCCATCGGCAGGCTTGGCCGGGACGGAAGAAGAAAGGGCTATAAGGACAATAGCAACCCCGACTCCACATTGAAGCAATTTTCGGATCATAACGTGCCTCCAAAATTCAATCTGCTGGCGCGAGACTTGCGTTATATAGGACAAATACAAGGTCGAGGGTAATATACAGGTTTGGACGGGGCTCGCGCCGTGCCGTTAGCGCAAGAGGGCTTCATTCATTTCATACATATAAGGTGCCAACCATGAAAAAACGCGCCGCCATTCTCCTGCTGGTCGCCGGATTGCTCTCCGCCTGGGCATGGGCCCAGTCTCCGCTGGATGATCTCCGCAAAAGGGCTGAAGAAGCGCTGGGTAAGAAGAGCGGGCCCACCGACGAACGCATTGCCGCCGGATTGAAGGAAGCCCTGAGCGTGAGCACGCGGAGGGCGGTAGCTTCAACGGGGCGCGTTGACGGGTTCCTGAAGAATGCGGCCATTAAGATTCTGCTGCCGGAAAAACTGCGCAACGTTGGCAAAGGCATGCGCCTCATGGGCATGGGGCGGCAGGTGGACGCCCTTGAGATCGGTATGAACCGCGCCGCAGAGCAGGCCGCACCGGCCGCCAAGCAGATATTTATCGATGCTGTAAGTAAGATGACAATCGCAGACGCGCGCCAGATCCTTTCCGGCGGCGATACAGCAGCCACAGAGTATTTCAAGACCGCCAGCACGGAACAATTGACGGCGGCCTTTTCCCCGATTGTGCACCAAGCCATGGAAAATGTGGGCGTTGTAAGGCAATACAATCAACTGATGCAGAACCCGATTGCCGCGCGCGTGGCGGACAGTGAAGGCTTCAATATCGATCAATATGTTGTCGGCAAAACCATGGACGGGCTCTTTTACGTGATGGGTGAAGAAGAACGCAAGATTCGCAAGGATCCCGCAGCGCAAACAACGGCCCTGCTGCGTGAAATTTTCGGTAAGAAGCAAAATCCATAATCCCCCAACCTCTCCAGTCACGCCGCTGGGTGTAGAATTTCAGGAAATCCCGGGCCCACAACTTAACTGGAGAAGCCGACGATGAACCTCCTCCTGATACATATCCTGGCACTGCTCGTGCTTTGCGGATCGATCTCCGCGCAGCAGCATGCCATGCACAGTCAACCTCCCGCCAAGAAAGCCACGCTGATGACAGGGCTGGGAGATTTGCACCATCCTGTTTCAACCAGCAATCCAGAGGCACAGAAATTTTTTGATCAGGGAATGCGCCTGATCTATGCCTTTAACCATGAAGAAGCCGCTGGATCTTTTGAGCGCGCGGCTGAACTCGACCCCAATATGGCAATGGCCTACTGGGGTCTGGCAGAAGCGGTGGGACCAAATTACAACGATCCTGCCGATCCAGACCGTTACAAGAAAGCGCATGAAGCCATCGCCAAAGGTGAGGCGCTTGCGGTCAATGCATCGCCTAGTGAAAAAGGCTATATCGCTGCAATGGCGCTACGGTTTCCGGCAGATCCAGCCGCTGACCATCGTCTAGCGGCGGAGCGTTACCGCAATGCCATGAGCGACGTGGTTAAGCAATTTCCAGATGACCTGGACGCGGCGACGCTTTTTGCTGAAGCCGGCATGGTCCTGCATCCCTGGGGCCTGTGGCGTCCGGATGGCACGCCTGAAGGCGGGACTGAGGACATTATTGCCGCGCTGGAATCGGTGTTGCGGCGCGATCCCAATCACATGGGCGCAATCCACTATTACATTCACGCTGTAGAAGCTTCTCCGAATCCGGAGCGCGCGCTGGCTGCAGCCAATCGGCTGGCTGCACTCGCTCCGGCAGCAGGCCACTTGGTTCACATGCCCGGACACGTTTATATCCGCACCGGCGATTTTGAATCAGCGGTAAAAACCAACCAGCTGGCAGCGTCCGCCGACCGCGCTTATTTACAGGCCAGTGGTTCCGGAGGCTTGTATGGCGCAATGTATTACAGCCACAACCTGCACTTCATTGCCGCATGCTCCAGCATGAATGGCAATTACGCTGAAGCCCACAAGGCCGCAGAAATGCTGGCGGCGCACGTAGGACCGATGGTAAAAGACATACCACCCCTGGAAGGATTCATGACAGTGCCTCTTGCAGTTGAGGTCCGCTTCCAGAAGTGGGACCAGATACTGGCGATGCCGCAGCCGCCGGCCGCCATGCAAACCACCACGGTCTTCTGGCATTTTGCTCGCGGCATGGCCCTGGCGGCAAAAGGCAAGGTGGCCGAAGCTGAAGCCGAAGATCACATCGTGCGCGAAGCCGCGGACAAAACGCCGCCGGACCAGGTGTTTGCCATGCCTGTAAATAACAAAGCCAAAGACGTCTTGAACATTGCCACAAACGTTCTGGGAGCAAAGATCGCGCAGGCAAAGCATGATTCAACGGGTGCAATTTCACTGTTACGCCGCGCGGTCGCCATCCAAGACACGCTGAAGTATGACGAACCGCCAGACTGGTTTTATCCAGTGCGCGAGTCCCTTGGAGCAGTCCTGCTGCTGAATGGGAATGCAGCGGAGGCGGAGAAGGTGTTTCGCGAAGACCTGGACCGCAATCCACGCAATCCACGGTCGCTCTTTGGTTTGGCTGAAGCGTTGCGAGCGCAAAACCGCGCCTATGATGCGCAGTTTGTCGACAAGCAATTTCAAAGCAACTGGAAGAGCACAGAACTTAAATTAAAAGTTGCCGACCTGACTTAGTGGAAAGCACAGAAGAGATTTACTTCACGGCGACGGCGATGTTTACCGTCGCCGTAAATTTTATGCTTGTGCCATCGTAGTATTGGCTGATTGCCTTCAGCACCGCTGCGTCGATTTCCGGGCGCCGGTCCGCCGGGATGGACTGGATCAAAGATGCGAACGGTACAGCCACATCCTGAAAATATTCCCAGACTTCTTCCGGCGTGCCCATCCAGGTCCAGGGTACCGTTATCATTTCTTCCTTCGCCTGCGAAAAGCCAGACTGCCGCAGCGCTTGTGACAGCACGCCTTTGTTCCCCAGGGCAAACATTTTTCGTCCTGATTCCGGCACGACAACGCCGGGCAGCATACGCAATACTGTGCCGATGGTCGTTTGAAAATAAGGCTGCTCCATGGGTCCCCAGACTAGCAGGATGGCCTTGCCCGCGGGCTGAAGGACGCGACGCATTTCGCCTAATGCGTGCGGCAGGTCAGAAAAAAACATGACGCCCAGACGCGACGTAATGCGATCAAAGGTGTTGTCAGCAAATGGTAGATGATGAGCATCCGCCTGCTGGAAGGTGACGTTGGACAGGCTGCGCTGTGTGGCGCGCTCTGCAGCAATTTTGAGCGGCGCCGGGGAAATATCTATGCCGACAACTTCTCCCCCGCCAGCCAGGTCGCTGGCTAACGATATCGACGGCTCACCGGTGCCGCAGGCAATATCGAGCACGCGCATGCCTGGTTGAACCTGCGCTGCTGCCACAATAGCGCGGGTCATGTCATTGCCCATGGCTGCCGACTGGCGACGCCATTTCTGGCTTGCGTTGGCACGGCCAAAGCTGTTCCAGTCTGAGTTCTCTCGGGGCGCGGTCACATTGCTATTATGTCGCATCCTGGCCGCAACAGCCATTCAGGCGAACTATGCCTCTTCTAAAAGTCGTGCGCCTTTGAACTGGAGCGCATTGCGCCCTTCATGGCCCTTTGCCGCGTCTGTATCTTGATGAGTGCCTCCTGGAAGGCCAGTTGATGGAAAGTTTCGTCGCGGCGTATTTCTTCAAAGCGGTGCGCCACCTGCTCATCGCCGTCTTCGCGGGCTTCTTCGGCAAAACGCTTATAAAGCGTATCCACTTCAAAAGATTCTCCGGCGATTGCGTCCGTCACATCCTGTTCGTCGGTCCCCACAAGTTGCAGCAGGTCTGCCTGCTCGGTGAAGTGCTCCATGTATTCCTGGTCTGCGGTCTTATCGAACAGGTCGGCCAATTCGTTGCCGCCGTTGGCGCGTGCATGTTTGGCAAAGAGTTTGTATTTGGCAAAAGCAAAAGCTTCACCCCGCATGGCTTCCAGCAGGTTTGTACGGCTACGGGCGGAGATAGCGTGCTCAGCAAGATTTTTCTCTGTCATAATGGTCTCCAGCACCTCAGTATGGCTGGCACCGCCTTCCGGGAAATGTGCTGGCGGTCACCCTTGGTTGTGACTTACCTCACACCGAATACTCTCGTATAAGGCGCAAATTTGTTAGAGGAGAATTTTTATGAATGCACCACGCATGGCAAACCAGGTTCTCGATAACGTAGCCGAGATCGCGGAGAAGGCGAAAGACCTTTCGGCCAAAGTAAAAGAGCGTCTGGATGACACGTATCATGATTTGGATCGCACTGTCAGGCGCGCAAAGGCTGCGACGGAAGATCGATTGGATGATGTCCGCCAGCAAGTAAAAAACCGTCCTCTTACCTCGGTTGCGGCGGTTGCCGCGGGAGCTTTTGCCGTGGGAATCCTGACGGGATGGTTACTGGGCCGCAAAACGCGGTCTTAGTGCAAGCTGCATGATAATTTCCATTGAATGTTAGTGGCGCTCCGCATATGGCACAGTATGTAGCGGAGCGCTTACTTGTGCCTTGATTCAATTGCTGGTTGCCAGGGCTTCTTCCAGCGCAAACTCTTCCAGCAGGTGCGGACGCATCGCCTTAAGCTTGACGGCCATTAGTTCTTTGCCCTTTGCCGCAATGTGCTCCGCGCTGACCTCAAATTCCTTGATCAGCTCCCACGGAGCGCCGCTATCTCCAAACCGATCTTGCACGCCAATTGCGCCTGTCAGGACGGGCTTGCCATAAAGCTCTTTGCTGGCGGTGATGACGCCACTGACGCGCCATGCCAGCGCGCCTATCTGGTGTTCTTCTGCCGTTACGATGATTCCCGTTTCGCGGGCCGCTCGCACCACTGCGGCTTCGTCCAGAGGCTTGAGCGTATGCATGTTGATCACGCGGGTTTCATAGCCAAATTCATTCTTTAAGATCCAAGCAGCGCGCATGGCTTCAGGCACCATGGGCCCACAGGCGAGGATGGTCAGATCTTCATCCTCGGACACATACTCCTCCGCCAGAACATGCTCAAAGGCATCGATCATCCTGCCTGATTCCCGCCGCAGTCGCAGCACGTTGGCCTTGCCCACAACAAAAGGCGCATCTTCTTTCGTTACGACTGGCGTGGCTTCACGGGCAAAGCGGATGTACTTTGGTCCCACATGATTCAAGAGTAGCGTGGTGGTGGCCTTGCGTGTCTCAACGGCATCGCAAGGCGCCACCACGGTCATGTTCGGCAGGCTCATCATTGCTGAACAATCTTCCAGCGCCTGGTGCGTTGCGCCGTCCGGCCCAACGCTTACGCCGCCATGCGCGCCGGCAATCATCACGTTGAAATTTCCGTAACAGACAGAAGTGCGGATCTGATCAAGGTTGCGCGCCGCGGCAAAAGTGGCGTAGGTGCCAAAGACGGGCAGCTTGCCTTCGCGCGCCAGACCCGCAGCAACGGAGGTGGCCGACTGCTCGGCAATTCCCATGCTCAGCCAGCGCTTCTTTCGCTCAGGATTGTTGGCGTAGAACTCATTAATGGTGATGGAACCGCTGATGTCCAGACCCAGGCAGCAGACACGGGGATCGTCGCCAGCGGCACGCAGGGCTTCTCCAAAACCAGCGCGTGTCGGACGCATTTCAACCTTCATGGTCGGCGCGGAATTCCACCAGTAGCCGGAGCTGAACGTTGGCATTTTTATCTCAAGTCTGGTATCCACCTTATCTTGAAAGGTCCGTGCGGAAGCAAGCAATTCCGTAACGGGCAGCTTGCCGTCGAGATGGAGTTCTGCCAGGGCTTTCTCCAACTCCTGGATGTTGGGTGCGCGGCCATGCCATCCCGGCTGGTTTTCCATGAAGCTCACGCCTTTGCCTTTGATCGTGTAACAGATCAACACCGTCGGACGGCCGGCGGGCACCTGCTTCACGCACTCCAGCGCTTCGACGATCTCCTCCATATCATGCCCATTCACACGCAACACGTGCCAGCCAAAGCTGCGATATTTTTCGTCGAGAGGATCAATGTTCATTACGTCGGCCACAGGACCATCAATCTGGAGCTGGTTCTGGTCGATAATGCCGATCAGGTTGTCCAGTTTGTAATGCGCGGCTTCCATGGCCGCTTCCCAGATCTGGCCCTCCTGCTGCTCGCCATCGCCCATGATGCAAAAAGTCTTCGCCGGAATGCGGTCCATCTTCTGTGCCAGCGCCACGCCCACGGCCATGCTCAGTCCCTGCCCCAGCGATCCGGTGGAAACTTCAACACCGGGCAGTTTCATGCGATGCGGGTGCCCCTGAAACGCCGAGCCAAGCTTGCGCAGCGACATCATGTCTTCTTTATCGAAGTAGGCGGAGAATGCCAGGCCCGTATAGAGCGCAGGGGCTTTGTGCCCGGCAGACCAGATAATGCGGTCGCGCATCTTCCAGTCTGGATTCCGGGGGTCGTGCTCAGCGCAGCGGAGATAAAGCGCTGCGGCAACGTCCATGATAGAAAGCGTCCCGCCGGCGTGGCCTGAACCCGCCGCGCAAAGGGCTGTTAAGCTATAACCGCGCATCAGGGCAGCTTGTTCCTTCAGCTCGTCGATGGAATGTTTTGTAAGAGTCTTGCCGTCAGCTGAGTCGATGATGGCCATTCGAATTTGCCTCAATGGGGTGCGCAAAAGGCAGAGCGCATACCGTGAGAACCATTGTGACGAGCCGCCTCACGAGGCGGCAGTGATGGCTATCACACGCCCGCTAAGCGTATGGATAATCAAGGAAATGGGGCCTATTCCCGCGAAAGCACCTAGTGGTGGCCCAATACTGGATGGGGAACATACGTTGACTCAAGTTCGGCGATTTCCTGCTGCGTAAGCTTGAGGCTGACTGCTGCCACCGCATCCTGCAGGTGGTGTGGCTTGGACGCTCCAACAATCGGGGCAGAAACTTCAGCTTTGTGTAGGAGCCAAGCTAGCGCGACTTGCGCCGGCGGAACGCCACGGATCTTCGCCACCTGGGCCACACTTTCTACAACTCGGTCATCGGCTTCCTGCGTGTAGAGCTTCTTGGTGTAATCATCTTCCCTGGAGCGCACGGTTCCGGTTTTGCGATTCCCAGCAAGCACGCCACGCGCCAGCGGACTCCAAGGCAGGAGGCCCACGCCTTCTGCCCGGCACAAAGGGATCATCTCACGCTCTTCTTCACGATAGAGCAGGTTGTAATGGTTCTGCATCGTGACAAAGCGCGTGATTCCAAGACGATCCGAGGTATGCAGCATTTGCGCAAACTGCCAGGCAAACATTGACGATGCGCCGATGTATCGCACCTTGCCCGACTTCACCACATCATGCAACGCGGTAAGCGTCTCTTCGATCGGCGTCTCATAGTCGAAGCGGTGGATCTGGTAGAGATCAACATAATTTGTGCCCAGGCGGCGCAGGCTGTCGTCAATAGCATGCATGATGTGCTTGCGCGAGAGGCCTTTCTGGTTGGGATCATCGCCCAGCGGAAAGAAGACTTTAGTCGCGATCACCAGTTTGTCACGCGAAGGCCCAAAATCCTTCAGCGCCCGACCCAGTACCTGCTCACTGGCTCCAAGGGAATACATGTCCGCCGTATCAAAAAAGTTGATTCCGGATTCGAGCGCCTGTTTGATAAACGGGCGGCTCTCTTCTTCTTCCAGCACCCACTGCCGCCACTTCTTTGTGCCGTAGGTCATGCAGCCCAGGCATATCCGGGAAATCTTTACGCCGGTAGAACCAAGGTTCGTGTATTCCATTTGCGCCTTTCGTCAGAAACGCTCTTCATGCTTTCAGGATGCGGCAAAGCGAACGACATATTCCTGATTTTCAGGCAAAACGTCAATCCACTTCAACTTTCTCAAAGCCCATCCCCAGGAGCAGTGTCGTTACGGTGGCGCGCGCATTGTCTCGGGCGTTAGAAATGATTCCGCCGAGCGCCGCTTCTTGAAGCAACTCGCCTTCTGCTTCCTGACGAACTTGCGTCTCAAGGTTGGGATCAACCCGGACAAGAAGCCCAGTGTTGCGGGAATATACTTTGGTACGCGCGTTGTCCAGGCGCGTAATCAGAATCTGGGGATTGGGCAAGTGGATATGCACCTCTTTGCCCTGAATCTTGATGTCACTACTTTTCAGGCGGCTGAAATCAATGCCGGCCACAACCTGGCCATGGACGATCATCATTAATCGATCGCCGGCGATGAAGTCAGGCAGGATCGGATTGTCTTTTTCGCCCGTCACGATCTTGTCCATGTTGAAGACCACGGTTTCCATCCTCTGCAAGCGCTGGATACGCTCAATCACGCTGCCCTCACTCGTGATGC
Source organism: Terriglobia bacterium (assembly GCA_020072645.1). Lineage (NCBI taxonomy): Bacteria > Pseudomonadati > Acidobacteriota > Terriglobia > Terriglobia bacterium. The sequence goes on along the minus strand of JAIQGK010000010.1, from coordinate 13,381 downwards.
GCACGTTACGTCCGCTGAGCAGCGACCAAAATGCCGCCAGCGGGCCTGACTGCACTCGGGCCATAAGAACGGCAAGCAGCAGGGCGATAACTGCGCCTATCAAGAGGCCGGGCAAGAGCGCCGGGCGAGGCCTGCGCAGGGCAGGATTCGTTGATGTTTCCGTCATGGAGCTATTGTAAGTTGCGGCAGGTTAACCGGGACATGACGAAAGGCCGAAGGGTTGAGCCGGACACCGGGAGAATCCTGGCTAGGGGTTCCGCGGCTGACGCTTGGTCAATTGCTGGTAATAAGCTGCGGCATTGTCCTTGAACGTGGCTTCATAGTTTGAGTATTGGCGAAAATTCTTATATGTGTCCAACGCTAGCGAGGCCTGAATGCGCTCCAACGGCATGCCTTGGCGATACATGCGAGCCACCTGGTCCCGAAGCTCGGCCAGATAATTGCGAAACCGCTGCAACTCACTTTTTGTGGCCAGCTCAAAATGTCCGGGAACAACGTGCTCTAACGGCAATGCCAGCATGTGATCGAGCGCGGTGATCCAGTTTTCCATGTCGCCGTCATCCATGGCGGGACAGGAGTTAGTGAGAAAGAGATCACCTGTTGCAATTGCGTGTTCGTCAGGAAAGTAAACAATCAGATCGCCTTGAGTATGAGCCGGGCCGGGATGGTAAATCCGCACTTCGTGTCCATCGAGATAAAGCACAACCCCTTGCGGTCCTGCCGTTTCATTGACCGAGCTTTCCTGAGCCGGCTTTGCTGTTTGTGAGCGCGTGAATGCCGTGCTGATGATGATCGCATCCGGGCCCACCACGCTATTGCCGCCGCGATGATCGGGATGGTAATGCGTGTTCACGATCCATCGAACAGGAGCTGGGGAAATTTTGCGGATTTCATCCAGCAGCTTGCGGCCTTCCTGCGCGTTGAGCCCTGTATCGACGACAAGAATTCCCTGCTCGCTGACGAGGAACGTTGAATTGGCACTGGCATCGTTATCAGAGATGTATGCGTAGAGGTCGGGGCCGATCTTGTGGACCGAAGCGGCGTGGCCAAGCGCCGGAAAGCATGACGCAACCCAAAGAAGCAACGTTGAAAGAAGTCGCTTATGCAAGAGCATATAAATTAGCGGTACGCCACGATGAACATCCGCCGGAATGGAAACAGCACTTTTCCCTGGTCGTTGGGCCTGTAGGCTTCCTGAATTCCCTCCAGGCACAGTTCTTCAAAAAGCTGGCGCTGCTCTGCATCGGGCAGGCGGTCAAGGTAAGGGCGCATGGCGGTGCTTCGAATCCAGTCGAAGACCGCCTTGGGCCCATCCATCACATGTTGATATTCGGTTTCCCAGATATCCACGCGGCTGGCATGTTTGCGCAGGACATCGTAATAAAAAGCGGCTGGATGCACCGTTAACGTGCCGGGCACCGCGGCCATCACTTTGGCCCAGCGAGGATCGCCATTCAGCGCAGCTTCTCGAATGACAGAATGCGCGGGCGAATGGAAATTGTTTGGCATCTGCACGGCCAAAGCTCCACCGGGCGTCACACCATTGATCATGCCGCGAAAAAGTGTCGCATGTCCCGCCACCCAGTGGAACGCAGCATTGGAAAATATCAGATCGACTGCAGGTTCGGGGTTCCAGGTTTCTATATCGCCCAGCACCCACTGCCAGTCAGGATGTTTGGCTTTGGCCTGGGCCAGCATTTCTGGCGAATTGTCCACGCCGGTGATGGCGGCATCGGGCCAGCGCTGGCGCAATTGTTCCGTGCTATTGCCGGGCCCGCAGCCCAGATCGACAATGCGGGCAGGAGTCTCCAGATGAATTTGCGCAATCAGATCGGCCGCTGGGCGCGCGCGTTCGTCGGCGTACTTCAAATATAGATTGGGGTCCCAGACGGGCATCTGCTCAAAGACTTTAATTGCGAGCAGCAGGAAGAATCAAGGCCTGCGCAGAATCCAGCGACCTTCCTCGTTTTCAAAATAAGCCAGCTTGCCATCAATGCAACAAAGAAATGTCGCGAATGTTCGACCGACAATCTCGCCAAGAACTTCGTTGAGATTCATTCTGCGCGCATCTAACTCCAATTCGTCGGATACGACCCAACACTCATCGGCTGCGCCGGATTTCTTCAACAGTATGGAAATGTCTGCTGGATTCTGCTCCGAACTGCGAATAGGAACAATGTAACGCGGATCCAAATGTTTGAAATGACAAAACTCATCTGTAAGCTTACGGCGCTTACGGGAATTGGCGAGGCCTTCAAGATAGCGCTCACGCCGTTCTCTCATGAAAAAAGCTCTGATAAGTTGTTCTTCTTCCCTGGGAAGAGGCACGCATGCCCTCATGTGCTGGAATGTTTAGCGTCTAAGCTGTCACAGCGTTCGCTTTTTCTAACTCAATGGCCGCGAGCATGGCATTGTCCTCAGCAAATTTGAACCACAAAGCGCCGAGCTTCTGTGCTTGTTTTTCTTCAGCCCGGGCCAGCGCTTCAAGGTCAGGCTTGGTGACAACTTGCAGGCCTTTGCGTTCCAGAAATTTTTGCACCTCGGCAGCACCAAAATTGCTTTCGCGCGCTGTCTCCAGATATTTCAGCACATGCACCGCTCCGACTTCAGCGTCGTGCCGCGCGATGCCCACAAGGCCATCACTGGCTTTGCGTGCCCAGCCCACGGCATACATTCCTTCAAGCACCTTGCCGCTTTGCGGATCAAACAACTCATAGGCTGCGCGTTTTGGATCGGTCTGGTCTGGGTTGATGACGTAGCTATCGCGGCTATAGGGCAGGCCAACGGCAGGATCGGCCACGTCACCGATGGCAAAGATCATTGTATCCACATCAAGGGCGGCGGATTTCTCCGTGGCTTTGCAGGCGATGCTGCCGTCACGCTCGAAAAGAACATTTTCGGCAACCGTAAGCCGGTCAATACGACCGCAGGAGTCGGCATGGATGGCCTGCGGCGAACACAAGAAGCGGAATCGCAGGCGGGCCTTGCCTGCCGGATGCTCCGCGGCGGGCGTAGCCAAAACAGGAAAAGTCTCCTCGGCCAGCTTGCCGATGTCTTGCCCGATGGCGGAAAGCTGCGGCTGGATACGGCGCAGCTCTTCATCAAAGGCTTTGCGGTCCAGAAACTCCTCAATGTAATCAAATTCTTTTTTGTCGAACTTCGCTTCAAACGGCCCACGCCGCGCCACCACCACAACTTCTTCGGTGGTCTTTACGGGAGCATCGATCAGGAGCCAGCGCGCAATATCCACCATGACGTTACCCATGCCGACGATCGCAACCCGCTTGCCGGTAGAGAAATCGCGCGAGGTAAATGGCGGAAGAAGGTTGTAGCTGTAAACGAAATCCTTGGCTGCGTAAACTCCGGTGACTTCTTCGCCCGGCAGGCCGAGCTTCTTTGTTCCCTGCGCGCCAATGGCAAAGACGATTGCTGATGGGCCGAACTGCTGCAAATCAGCAATGGAAACCTCAGCCTGAGTTGATACCGGCACATGGCCGAAGTAATGCACGTTGGGAAGGCTTAGCACCTTGGCAAACTGCTTGCGCAGGCCAATCTTCATCTTGTCTTTGGTGGGATAGATGCCATACTCAGCCAGGCCACCGGGCTTGATGTCGCGGTTCAGAATGATGACCTGATGTCCGCCCTGTGCGATTTTCTGGGCGGCAAACATTCCTGCTGGTCCTGCACCAACCACAAAGACAGTCTTCACGCGTCTTCCCTCCAACGATTTTGCACAACTTAAATCAAACGCAGGCATTACCCAATGCGCGTTTGAAACGGGCTTTAATAGCGGCAGCTTCCTTATTATCCCTTACCATTCGTGCCCATGCTCGCCCAAGTTTCATACATTTTCCAGCGGGCAGCCACGTCTTCGCGTGCTTCCTCAAGCAGCTTTTTGGCCTCTTCCGGGTGCGATTGCCGCAGCATGCTGTAGCGCGTCTCATTGTAAATGTAGTCTTCCAGCGGCACTGAAGGCGCTTTGGAATCGAGTTGCATAGGGTTCTTGCCTTCCGCGGTGCGCCGGGGATCAAAGCGGAACAGCGGCCAATGTCCAGACTGCACTGCGAGCTTTTGCTGGCTCAGTCCGTGCTTCATGTCGATTCCGTGAGCAATGCAGGTGGCATAGGCGATGATCAATGACGGCCCGTTGTAAGCTTCGGCTTCGTTAAAGGCCTTGAGTGTTTGCATGTCCCCCGCGCCCATGGCAACGCGCGCTACATAAACATTGCCGTATGTCATGGCAAGCAGAGCCAGGTCTTTCTCAGCTGTCGTTTTGCCAGCCGCTGAGAAGCGCGCCACTGCGCCACGCGGTGTGGCTTTGGAAGTCTGCCCACCCGTGTTGGAATAGACTTCGCTGTCAAGGACTAGAATATTCACGTTTTCGCCGGAAGCAAGCACATGGTCCAGGCCGCCGTAACCAATGTCATAGGCCCAGCCATCGCCCCCAACGATCCATACATTGCGCTTGACCAGCGAATCAGCCAATACCGTCAACTCACGGGCATCGCGGTCTTGCGGGCTGAGCCGCAGGAGGTTCTTGAGCAACTCTACCCGCTGACGCTGCTTGCGTATGCCCGCTTCATTCGACTGATCAGCCTCGCAGATCGAGGTCGCCAATTCAGGCCCAATCGTTTCGGTGAGCCGCATTACCAGCTCACGCGCGTACTCAGCGTGATTGTCTTGCGAAAGGCGGATTCCCAGGCCAAACTCTGCATTGTCTTCAAACAATGAGTTGGCCCAGGCGGTTCCGCGACCGTCATTGTTGAACGTGTAAGGCGTTGTCGGCAAATTGCCGCCGTAAATCGATGAGCACCCGGTGGCATTGGCAACGATGGTGCGATCGCCAAAAAGCTGTGTCATCAGCTTGATATATGGGGTTTCACCACAGCCAGAGCAGGCACCGGAAAATTCAAACAGCGGTTGCAGGAGCTGCACATCCTTTACCTGACCAAAGGAAAGCTTCTCACGATTAAATTCCGGCAGGCCCAAAAAGAATTCCCAGTTTTTTGCTTCGCGCTGGCGAATCGGGGGCTGCGGGACCATATTCAGCGCTTTGTGGTTCGGGTCCGTCTTGCTCTTGGCCGGGCATACATCAACGCAAAGAGTGCAACCGGTGCAGTCTTCCGGTGAAACCTGGAGCGTGTACTTCATTTCCCCCAGATCTTTCCAGCGTGCCGGAGCGGAAAGGAACGATTCAGGCGCGTTGACAAGCTTTTCATCGTCATAGACCTTGGCGCGAATGACAGCATGGGGGCAAACCAGCACGCACTTGCCACACTGAATGCACAGTTCCTTGTCCCACTCAGGAATTTCCAGAGAAATATTTCGTTTTTCCCACTGCGCAGTGCCTGACGGAAAGGTGCCATCCACAGGCATCTTGCTTACGGGCAGAAAATCGCCATCACCCTGAATGATTGGGCCAAGCACTTCACGCACAAACGCGGGAGCCTGCTCAGGAACCGGAGGCTGGAGATCGATAGTGCTTAAGGACTCCACGGGAACTTTGACTTCGAACAAGTTTTCCAGCGTCTGATCGACGGCGGCAAAATTCTTATCCACCACAGCCTGGCCGCGCTTTCCGTATGTCTTGCGGATGGCACTCTTAATGGCCATAATCGCCTGAAAACGAGGCAGGACGTTGCTGATGGCGAAGAAGCAGGTCTGCATGATGGTATTGATTCGACCGCCCATGCCTGTCTCGCGTGCGACTTTGTAGGCATCAATCACATGGAATTTGAGCTTACCGGCAATAATTTCTTCCTGGATGGTGCGCGGCAGATGGTCCCAAACATCGTCCGGGCCAAAGGGACTGTTCAAAAGAAAAGTTGCACCCAGCTCGGCGCATTTCAAAAGGTTGAGCCGCTCCAAGAATGAAAATTGATGGCATGCAATAAAGTTAGCGCGCGTAATGAGATAGCTGGAGCGAATGGGCCGCGGCCCGAAGCGCAGGTGCGATGTGGTCATCGAACCTGACTTCTTCGAGTCATACACAAAATATCCCTGCGCGAAAAGATCGGTATCTTCACCAATGATCTTGATGGAATTCTTGTTCGCGCCCACGGTCCCATCCGCTCCCAGCCCATAAAACAGAGCTCGCACTGTATCTGGTTCCTCGGTAGAAAATGCAGGATCATAGTCGATGCTGGTGTGCGTGACATCGTCAACAATTCCAACCGTAAAATGGTTTTTGCTCTTCTCTTTTGCCAGCTCGTCAAACACGCCCTTCACCATGCCCGGCGTAAATTCCTTGGATGAGAGGCCATATCGGCCGCCGATCACCTTCGGCATCGGCTGCACCAGGTGCGTTGACTGCGACTCAGCCTCACTGAGCGCGGTGACAACGTCCATATAGAGCGGCTCTCCCACCGCGCCCGGCTCCTTGCTGCGATCCAGCACGGCGATAGCTTCAACCGTGGGAGGCAAGGCATGCAAAAAGTGCTCAATGGAGAAAGGCCGGTAGAGCCGCACCTTGAGCACTCCAAATTTGGCCCCGCGGCGGTTGAGGTGATCAACCGCCTCTTGCGCGACCTCTGCGCCGGAGCCCATAAGCACAAGAACCTGTTCCGCGTCGGGAGCGCCAACATAATCAAACAGTTTGTATTGGCGACCGGTCAGCGCGGCGAATTTGTCCATGGCGTTCTGCACGATCGTTGGCGCAGCAAGATAGAAGGAATTGGCCGCTTCGCGCTCCTGAAAGTAAACATCAGGGTTCTGCGCCGTGCCGCGAATGAAAGGATGATCGGGCGAGAGTGCCGCCTCGCGATGGCGGCGCACCAGATCGTCACTGATCATGGCTTGTATGTCTTCCGCCGAAAGCTGTTCTACCTTGGCGACCTCATGCGAGGTCCTGAAACCATCAAAGAAATGCACAAAAGGAATACGCGATTCAAGCGACGCGGCGTGCGCGATCAAAGCGAAGTCCATGGCTTCCTGAACGGAATTGGAAGCCAGCATTGCCCAACCGGTTTGGCGAACAGCCATCACATCCTGGTGATCGCCAAAAATGGAGAGGGCGTGTGTGGCCAGCGAACGCGCCGCAACATGAATCACAGCCGGGGTAAGCTCTCCGGCAATCTTGTACATGTTGGGAATCATCAAGAGCAGTCCCTGCGCGGAAGTAAACGTCGTTGCCAGCGAACCACCCTGCAGGGCCCCGTGCAAAGCGCCGGCAGCGCCAGCTTCACTCTGCATTTCAATCACGCGCGGCACTGAGCCCCAGATGTTCTGCCTGCCCTCTGACGACCATTGGTCCGCCAGTTCGCCCATAGTGGATGAAGGCGTTATGGGATAAATGGCAATTACCTCATTGGTCTGGTGGGCCACGTAGGCTGCGGCTTCATTGCCGTCGATTGTGACTCTGGGTCTGTTCATAAGAAGTGGTATGGGGCCGCCGATGGGTGCATACGGACGACCCCATTCCTCTCAGTTGCGTCAAAGGACGCTTGTTACCTTCTATACTCGTGCAACAGTAGCAGATTGACTGTGACGAAGATCACGCAAGCGGGAACCCGCTGAAATAGAGGGGATTGCGGTTCAGCGATGAATCAGAGGCGCGGCATCGCCCGGAAAAATTTAGCTCTTTACCGGTTCGACTGGCGCTTCTTCCGTCCGGATCGTAGGTCCGGCGGAAACCTGCAGGCGAAGGCTGGGATCGCGCTCCAGCGCGTCAAGGATTTCACGGGTTACACGATTATCGATCTCGCCAGCATGCTCCAGGTCAACCGGATAGCGAATCACCACTTCAAGCGCTGTTTGCGTGAGATGGAGCCGGCTCTCCGGACAAAAAGCCGCGATGGTGGAGTTTAAGGAACGTTCAACATTGCGTCGCTGCACTTCCATCCGGTCTCGATACTCAGCAAAAACTTTGTTCACGGCTTCCATCATGCGCTGTTCCACCTGGCGATAATGGCCCTTTGGGTCGAGTGTAAGCGTGATCTCATGCCAGAGAAAATTGGTTCCGGGAATTTGCTTGAACATGCCCGAGTTGGCCTGAAACACCACAGAATTGGAAAACGCTACGACACGTCCTGTGGGAAGCGGCGCCGGACCGCCAGTAACTTCCATTAACTGCAGCCGCACCAGTCCGATATCGACAACATCACCGGTGACCCCCGCGATGTTCACGCGATCACCCACGCGAACGCCGTACTTGCCGATCAGGAAAAAATAGCCGGCAACCGAAAGAATGACATTTTGCAGCGCCACAGCGATGCCCGCGGTCATCAGGCCGGCGAATGTAGTAATGGCGCCGAGTTCGCTGACAACCGCCGTCGCAATAATAATGGCCATGAGACACCACAAAACGATGCGGCGAATCAGCAGGAACTGGTAGCGGCGGCGCACGTCTGGAATGTAACGGAACGTGGCGCGTTTCCAGACTTCCGAAACCCCCAGCACCACGCCCAAAACCAGAGCCAGCACGGCGAGCCGCAACAGCAATCCCTTGAGTTCAGCCTTGTACTGGCTATCAACGGCGTTACGCCAATTGGTGGTCGAACGCTTGTAAACATCGAGCAGGATTGACTGCTTGCCCAGGGGCATCAGGCTCGCCGAGACCTGCTTGAACTGCGCGGTGAGTGCATCAAGATCTTTTCTCTGCTGTGCCAGCACCTTGGGGTCCTGCGAATCCGGCTGGCCCGCCACATCATCACCTTTTTGGGTAAGCTCTCTGATTTTTGCCACGAGCGGCGCGCGCAAAGTTTTTGAGCTTTGGTAAAGCGCATCCGTCTGTCCCAGGTTGTCGTCCAGCGCACGCAGCTTGCGCCGCAGGGAAAACAAATCCGTAGCCAAGGCCAGAATGCCCGTGGGCGTTTCCTTGCGTTCACGCGAAGCGACCACCGCCGGGGAAGTGGAGTTGTTTGCGGCTGAGTTTGAGCCGGTCTGTTCCTTGGTTTCGGCAGAAGCTATGGGGATAGTGCGCGCCAGCTCTTCTACCTGTGAGAGAAGACTGCCCGAGCCCAAGCCGCTCGACGCCGTTCCAGTGGCAAACTGAAGCATGCTACGCAGAGTGTCGCGGCGTGTCTGGAACAACTGGAGCTCGCCTTCAGTCTCTGAGATCACGGCAAGCAGCGTGGTGCGTTTCTTGCCGGTTGCAGTCTCTAGCTGTTGGTGAAAGTTATCCAGTTCCTGTTGCAGGCCTTTTACCTGCTGGTCAGCCTTGCTGGCCGAATCAATCAGCCTTTGATACTGGGAGGGCGCCTGCGCCGTGTTTGCTCCGTGCTCTGTCGGGCTGGCCAGCGCCTGCGCGCGTGCGCGGGCATAATCGAATGCAAGCTTTACCACTTGATCTGCCAACTGCCGGCTGTCATTGAGAAAAAGCGCGTCACTGGGTTCACTCACCAACTGCTGCTCGGCTGTGAGCTGCCGGGACCACACGATGGTCTGATTGAGAAAAGAAATAATATCTTCAGCGCTGCCGGACTGGACGGCATTTGCGTCTTTTTGGGACGCACCATTGCTGAATTGCGCGTGGCTGAGGATTCCGCCGAGAATAAAGATGGCCGAGAAAATCAAAACCGATTTTCTGATTGTGCGAGCCTTAGCTCGCGTCATCATAGGCATATTGGAATTGTATTCGAGGGCTGCGGCAGTTGCATGACGGCCGAAACCCGCATTGACTGCTCTGGCAATGAGAGCTCAAGGGCAATAAAAAAGGGTGTTCCGATGAACACCCGTTATAACTATTTTCCCTTGTTGAAGTTCACGGAGACTTGGCTCCGCTAATCTGCTACTTTTTCTTCTTTTTCTTGGCTGCTTTTTTCTTGGTTGCCATGAGTTGAATGCCCTCCTTAAGAAGATTTAGTTGCTTTGGAGCCCGATCTCACTCTTTTGAAGCCCAACGCATTGTACCGTTGGATGCTTACACACAAGATATTGAGGTACTGATGTTGCATTGTCAACAAAAAAATGCATGTCGGAATGGAGACGCTCGCATTCTGCCTTCAAGTGCCCAGCAGACAGGGCAATGAGAAACAATTCAAGTTTGATTTTCGACAAAAGCTTTGCTGCGGCGAATCTATTTGTGTGGCGGCTCTGACACCTGAGGGAACGCCGTGTTTTTATCGAAACAGAAATTCACGAACTGCGGCGTATAGCGCCGGCTTATGGCAGGAGGAGTGTCCTCCTTCTTGATCTCTTCAAACTTGAAATCGATCTTTCCGTCCTGATGGACGGTGCCCAGCAGGTAACCGTACACCTTGGTCCGCGCTTCTTGTGCGCGCCGCGCGTCCGGCGGCAACGCATAACGCACAGCGCCGGCGGTGCCAACGATCCAACCCGGCAGTTGGCCGCCGTGGTGCTCCCAATATTCAGAGTTGAAGATGCCGCTCATGTAGAAATGCGAGTGGCTGGCCAGAAGATAAACATTTTTGCTGGTCTTTTTCTTGAAATCCAAGAGATCGGTATAAACACGGCGGCCACTTTCAACGCCCACCAGCCAATCGCTCATGCTGTGGCCAATGGCAACGCTATCCGGCAACGCGGCATGCATGCCCGCGACAACCGCGCGGACTTCAGGGTTCGAAGAAGCGCGCTCCAGAACTCCTTCTAGCCACGTCACCTGCCTCGGAGAAAACTGATCAAGAGTGGCGTTATCCAGATAAATAAAATCGACACCGCCCTGTATCCAGTGAAAGTATGTGGTGGGAGTGGTGGCACGCGGATTATCCGCAAGCCGCTGGTTCTTGAGTGGAGCAGAATCAAGCCACTGAGCGAATTTTTCCGCAAACTGGTCACGGGTTTTAGGCGGCGTAGTTTCATGGTTGCCAATGCCCACAAACACCGGCATGGAACCAAACGCGCTGATCTGGTGCTGGATGAAGTCATCCCAGGCATCTTTCAGGTATTCATCCTTCTGAATGGTCTTGCCGCGATGCTCCGGGCTGGCCTGATAATCTTCATCAATGCCATAGATGGCGCGCAGGTCGCCCAGATGCCAGTAAAAAGCAGCCTTATGCTTTGCCGCACTGGCGGCAAGAGAGGGCACCACTACGTCGCCACAATTGCGTGAGTCACCGGAAACGGCAAAAGTCCAATCCGATGCGTCCTGCTGGTGACGCTTAGTCTGTGCCACTCCCGCAGATGCAAGCAGCGCCATAAGCACCGCTAACCTGATCATTTTCATTCATTGACCTCAAGGCCGCGCCAGAATCAACTCGCGATCGTAAGATCAAATCTAATTCCAGTCTTTGCGGATGTGCAACTAGCGATGCATAGACCGATTGAGGGTCCTTGAGCTTTCATCAAAAAAAACTCCCGGACCCTCACTCAGAAATACGTGGTGCGACTAGAGCCACTGCAGATCAGGGCGAAAACGCTTGTGGCAGCTTTGACAGGTGCTATCAAGGTGCATGAAGAAGTTGATCACTTCAGGAGAATCATGTTTTTTCGCCGCGCGGCCCAGTTCTTCCGCCACACGAGAAAGTTGCAGGCGTCTTTCTTCAAAGAACTTCACGTCGTCACTGCTCCAACCCTGGTCTTTATAGATGGCTTCGTAAGCAGAAAGGTCCCTGGACATGTCCACGATATGGGCAGAAGACGTAGCGATAGTATCCATCTTTTGCGCATCAAGCGGACGATCATGCCACACGGTAAAGCTCAGGAAGGTATATTCCTGATGGATGCGGGCCTGCATAAACTTCCGCAGATCTTCGCGGTTCTGCACTGCCGGATGCGTTCCAGCAGGCACTGAAGCGGTTACATGGCCCGTACGCAGCCTGTAACCGGCAAGCGCAAGAATGCACGTGAACAACGTTACCAGGATCCCCACTCTGATTCTGCTCATTGCCGGCCCGGTTCTCCCTTGGAATGCACATCAGCTTCCGGATACATGGCAGGAGCTTTCATTTGTGGCAGGGTCCCATTGAGCGATTTCATGAATGCAACCAGGTCAGCTTTTTCCTGGGCGGTTAGATTCAGCTTGTAGATCAGCTTTGATTTGTTCGGCGCGTCGCCGCCGCCGCGGTCATAAAGTTCGATGACTTCCTCGAGTGTGGCGCTGGAGCCATCATGCATATAAGGCGACGTAAGCGCGATGTTGCGCAGTGTCGGCGTTTTGAATGCATTGCGATCTTCCGGGTTCCTGGTGACTGCGAAACGTCCCACATCGTCAGGACTGCCGTGTGCGGGCGCTATTCCAAGATTGTGGTATTTGTTATCGGTAAAGTTTGGGCCGTTATGGCATTCCGAACATGCCGCCTTGCCGATAAACAAGATCAGCCCGCGCTTCTCGGCATCAGAAAGGGCGGTCTTATCACCTATTGCGTACCGATCAAAGCGCGAGTCTGGCGTAACCAGCGTGCGCTCAAAAGCAGCGACCGCCCTGGTAACGCTATCGAGCGATGGCGAACCGCCGAAAATATTCTGGAAGTCATGACGGTAACCAGGAATGGAGCTGAGACGATCAACCAGATGCTTCTCATCCAGCATATTCATTTCAGCAGGAGCAAGAAGCGGGCCTTTGCACTGTTCGTCGAGAGTAGCGGCGCGGCCATCCCAGAACTGAGCAGAGTTGTAGGCCGCGTTCAGGACAGTCGGAGAATTTCTTGGGAGTAACGCTCCCTTAAAGCCCTTGGCGCGAGGCAGACCATCCGCAAATGCCTTTTCCGGACTGTGGCGGGTAGCGCAACTGCTGGCCCGATCCAGAGAAAGGCGGGTATCAAAGAAAAGCTTCTTTCCCAGCTCAATCTTGGCCACCGATTGCGGGTTATCTGCCGGAATTGGAACGGCCGGCAATGCAGCCAGACCACCGGGCAGCGTTTTCAGCGTGTCCAGCATTTGAGGCGTGATCGCGGGAGGCGGCGGCCTGTGTTCTTCCGCAGAGAACCCTCTGAGACTTAAGAACAAGAGCGCACTGAGAGCAACTCCAACAGTCGTCCGGTAAACGATTTCATGTCTTGCCATAATCTTGCATGCTCCTTGCTTACTGCCTGGCCAACGCGGTGGACTGAGCGCCGGCTTCCAGATTGATGTCCGCAGTGACGGTGCCTGTGGCAGGAACGATGATCGTTTTTTCCATCATGTGTGAGCGCTGATGCCATGCCTTCAACACGTATTTTCCAGGCGGCACATCAGCCAGGGTGAAGGAATGGCCGGGCATGCCATTGGCAAAATATTTTGTGGGGACCACAAAGACCCTTGCATGCATCTGGTGGTGAATAGAGCAAAACACGTCCACGATCCCGGTCTGAGCAAATACCACAGTGCGGGACTCGCCTTTGGCATACAAGCCGAGATTGAACTGGTTTAGATGTGGAGTCTCAAGAGGTTGTTCCGATCGAGGCCGGAGCGGCTGATAGGTGGAACATGGTTGAGGCTACCATGAGGACGGTGCCAGTTGTAATGGTGAAGCCAGGGAAGAAGATGTTCGTGACGGTGTTGCGAG